>JBDSHM010000140.1:0-13788 GCA_039918495.1 Sulfuriferula sp.
CCAAGAATGGCTATCTTGCGAACACGCTGACCCCGTATGTGGGCGACGCAAACACTCAGACACCGGAATACAAGTCGTTCCTGGTGGATATCGAGAAAGCTTGAGGAGACGAGTCATGGCATTGCAATCACTGGATATTCAACGACGCTCCGCGACTACGACTCCTTCTCCCGATGTCCGTCAGAATTCGCAGACAACCAAAGTAGCCAAGCTAATCGATGTATCGAAATGTATTGGTTGCAAGGCATGCCAGGCAGCGTGCATGGAATGGAACGATGTGCGTGACGAGATCGGTACTTGTGTGGGCGTGTACGACAACCCTCCCAATTTATCGGCAGAGTCCTGGACCGTTATGCGTTTCTCTGAGGTTGAGCTTGAAGAGGGCAAACTGGAATGGTTGATTCGCAAGGATGGCTGTATGCATTGTGCGGATCCCGGTTGCCTGAAGGCGTGCCCGTCACCGGGAGCCATCGTTCAATATGCAAATGGTATTGTAGATTTTCACGAAGAAAACTGTATAGGCTGCGGTTACTGCATTACAGGTTGCCCGTTCGATGTTCCACGCATTTCGCAGAAGGACAACAAGGCATATAAATGTACGCTTTGTTCTGATCGGGTTGCGGTCGGGATGGAGCCTGCCTGTATCAAATCCTGCCCCACAGGGGCGCTGGTATTTGGCAGCAAGGATGACATGATCCTTCATGCAGAAGGTCGTATTGCGGACCTCAAGGGGCGTGGGTATCAGAATGCCGGGCTGTATGATCCGCAAGGCGTAGGCGGTACTCATGTGATGTATGTTTTGCAACACGCCGATAAGCCGCAGATCTACAGCAATTTACCCCAAGATCCTCATATCAGCCCATTGGTATCGTTATGGAAAGGGATCACAAAACCGCTCATGTCGGCAGGTTTTGGATTGGCTGCTTTAGTCGGTTTCTTTCATTACGTTACGGTGGGCCCAAATGAGGTAAAGGAAGAAGAAATCGAGCGCGCAAAAGAAGAGGACGTATAACGATGAGCCAATGCGTCGAATATTCGGGCAATTTCTCATGGAAAATTTTGGATGGGAGCCATCATGCATAAGCGACTTTACCTGATACGGCGTTATGATCCTGCTGATCGCTTCAATCATTGGTTTGTAGCGATAAGCTTTATTTTATTGGCTTTGAGCGGACTCGCGCTATTTCATCCGGCATTTTTCTTTCTCTCGCATTTATTGGGGGGCGGTCCGTGGACTCGCATTCTGCATCCATTTATTGGCGTGGTGATGTTCGTCGCTTTTCTCGGTCTGGTGTTTCGTTTCTGGGGTGAAAATTTCATAACCGGAAATGATCGTCAATGGATCAGACAAATGGATGATGTCGTCAGCAATCGCGAGGAAAAACTGCCGCCTGTCGGACGTTACAATGCGGGTCAGAAATTATTTTTCTGGACCATGGTGGTGTGTATTCTCCTGCTATTGATTACCGGGATATTGATCTGGCAGCCTTATTTCGCACCTTACGTGCCCATCGTCGTATTACGCATAGCGGTACTCGTTCATGCCTTCACTGCCTTTGTGGCGATAATCGGACTTATTGTCCATATTTATGCTGCTATATGGGTCAAGGGTTCGGTAGAGGCCATGACGCGCGGCACAGTGACCGAGGCTTGGGCACGCCAGCATCACCGTGACTGGTATCGCAAAATAAAGAATGGAGAAATTCGTGGCCACGACCATTATTGAACCGGGGTTTATCCAACCGCCTTCAATTGACCCCCCGTTCCTGCGGCAACCCAACGCTAGCGTGTTGTTTGGCGAGCGTTCCCAGCGCTTATTGGCCTTGGCTCAAGGACACGCCCTGGCCGATTTTCTGCGTTTTATGGGAGCACTGACAGCAGCACAACAATATGCAATGGATAGGATAGCAGCGCCCATACTGCCGGAAGCCGACCAGATTGAATTGTGCAAAATGCATGGCATGCCTCCCCTGGGTGTGCAGACTCTGCAACGCGATGCCAGTTGGCGCGTGGGGCTGAACATAATACTGGAACAAGTGGTGAGCCAGGCAAACACTGCTACGCGAGCTGCAATTGCACGTATTCAGGCATTATCTGACACGGATCTGGAAAATTTTGCCGACCAGGTGCTCAGTGGCAATTATGTCGACCTGGATTTGGCTGCGGCGCCGCTAATCGGCGCTGCGCTGCAGGTTTACTGGGTGCGTCTGGCGGTTGCACTTGATCGGGGTGATTTGACTCGTCCCGACGTGCATAGTTTGTGTCCGGTTTGCGGTTCTTTGCCAACAGCCAGTGTGGTACGTGTCGGCGGAGTCGAACAAGGGTTGCGTTACCTGCATTGTTCATTATGTGAAAGCGAATGGAACATGGTGCGGATCAAGTGCACGCATTGTGAATCCACCAAAGGCATCGCCTATTACAATATTGAAAATGGCGATGAGGCGGTGAAAGCGGAAACGTGTGATGAGTGTAATAGCTACCTGAAAATTCTCTACATGGAAAAAAACATGGCAGTCGATCCCGTTGCCGACGATCTGGCCAGCCTGGCACTGGACATCCTCATGGATGAAGCAGGTTATCTGCGGAGTGGCCCCAATCTCTTGCTATTTCCTGGTATGCAGGACACATGAGTGTGCCGACCCCGCATCGAACTGGAAACGCTCAGGCAACGCCGCTACCAGCCATACCTTCAGTAGACCGGGTACTGAATCTGCCTGCGATCTATGCGCTGACAGAAATCTATGGCCGCCAAAGTACGACTGTAGCGGTGCGACAAATACTTGCAGAATTGCGTGAGCGCTTGACGGGAAGTCAGGATTTGCCTGCGAATGCATTTGCCGAAACCCAGCTTGCCGAGGTGCTTGAGCAGCGTCTGTGTGCCGCGAGTCAACCGCGTCTGCGCCCGGTGCTGAACTTGACGGGTACGGTGCTGCATACCAACCTGGGGCGTGCGCGTCTGCCAGAAGAAGCGGTTGCGGCGGTGGTCATGGCTGCTTCCCAAGCCTGTAACCTGGAATACGACCTTGCCAGCGGTGCACGCGGTGACCGTGATGATCTGGTCGAGTCCTTGTTGTGTGAAATCACCGGTGCGGAAGCGGCCACCATAGTCAACAATAATGCGGCTGCGGTGTTTCTCGCGCTCAATAGTTTAGGCTTGCGCAAGCAGGTGATCGTTTCACGTGGCGAGCTGGTGGAAATTGGCGGCTCATTTCGCGTACCGGATATCATGGCGCGAGCAGGTTGCCGGTTGAAAGAAGTCGGAACAACCAACCGTACGCATCTCAAGGATTTTGTTGAAGCCATCGATGCCAAAACAGCCTTGTTGCTGAAAGTGCACACCAGCAATTACGCCATTCAGGGTTTTACTGCCGCCGTCGAAGAACCTGATTTGGTCGAGCTTGCCCATAGCCATAATTTGCCTTTCATGGTGGATCTGGGCAGCGGTACGCTGGTCAATCTGCGCGACTTTGGGCTGCCCCCGGAACCCACGCCAATGGATTCGTTAACAGCGGGCGCTGATCTGGTCACTTTCAGTGGCGACAAATTGCTGGGTGGACCGCAGGCGGGCATCCTGGTCGGACGTCGCAATTTGATAACAAAAATCAAGAAGAATCCACTGAAACGGGCGCTGCGTGTGGACAAAATGACCTTGGCCGCACTTGAGGCTGTGCTACAGCTCTATCGCGACCCGCAACGTCTGGTAACGCGACTGCCCACGCTGCGCTTGCTTACCCGCGCAGCGACTGATATCGAACGTAGCGCCCATACCCTATTGCCTGCCATGAAGGCAGCCCTGGCTAAAGTGGCGCAGGTTGAGGTGCGGCCCTGTCATAGCCAGATCGGGAGCGGTTCGTTACCCATTCACCGTCTGCCTAGTTTCTGTCTGGCAGTCCTGCCCACCCAGCGCGGCAAGGGCGAAGGCGCGGCACTGAAAAAAATCGAACAGGCTTTCCGTAATCTGCCCGTTCCGGTTATTGGCCGGGTAAGCGAAGGCGCGTTTTGCCTGGATTTGCGCTGTCTGGAACAACCAGAAATGTTGCAATCCCAACTCGGTTCCTTGCATTTTTGATTATCGGTAGCGCAGGTCATATCGACCATGGCAAGACTGCACTGGTCAAAGCATTGACCGGGATCGATGCGGATCGCCTCAAAGAAGAGAAAGCACGAGGGATCACGATCGATCTGGGTTATGCATATACGCCCTTGCCCAATGGGGATGTACTCGGGTTTGTGGACGTGCCGGGTCACGAAAAATTCATTCACAACATGCTGGCTGGTGCGATTGGTATCGATTTCGTACTGTTGGTGGTTGCGGCAGACGATGGTTCCATGCCACAGACACGCGAGCACCTGCATATCCTTGATCTGCTCGGTCTGAAAAGCGGCGTGGTCGCATTGACCAAGATAGACCGTGTCACTGATTCGCGTCTGGCTGAAGCAAAAGCTGAAATTGCTGACTTGCTGACCGGTACCGGCTTGGAAGGCTGCGACATTTATCCCGTTTCGGCTTTGAATGGCACCGGCATTGCCGCATTGCGTGAGCGTTTGGAAACGGAAGCGCAGGGGATGCGACAGCGTTCTCCCGGCGGTCATTTTCGGCTGGCGATAGATCGTTGCTTTAGCCTGTCGGGTATCGGTACTGTGGTCACCGGCACGGTATTTTCAGGATCAGTCACGGTGGGCGATAAATTGGTCCTTTCACCAGCCAATATTCCGGTACGGGTGCGCAGCATTCACGCTCAGGATCGCCCGGTCCAGACCGGTTCGGCTGGGCAGCGTTGTGCACTTAATCTGGTTGGGCCTGGTTTCGGCAAAGAAATCGTGGCGCGGGGAAACTGGGTATTGTCCGAACCACTGCATGCCCCCGTAGTGCGACTGGATGCACGATTGCGCATATTGACGAGCGAAGACAAGCCGTTGCGCCATTGGACACCCGTGCATGTTCATATGGGAACGGCAGATATCATCGGGCGCATATCAATATTGGAAGGCGATGCGATTGCACCGGGCAAGGATGCGCTGGTGCAATTGGTGCTGGAAAAACCAGTCGGTGCCTTGCAAGGTGATCATTTCATTGTGCGCGATCAGTCAGCGACCCGAACTTTGGGTGGGGGAAGCATACTGGATAGTTTTCCACCCGCCCGCGGGCGGCGTACGAGCGCTCGGTTCGAGCAGTTGCGAGCATGGCAAAGCGGCTCAATTGCCGATGCTTTGCAAGTCATGTTGCAGACAAATGCCAATGGGGTGGATCTGCGCCGCTTCGCATTGAATTGCAACCTGCGTGATGAAGAGGCCTGCGCTATTTGGGCCTCTGTGCATATGCGTATCGTACAAGAAGGGGAGGTGAATATCGGGTTTCTTCCCACTGCCTGGGAAGCACTTAAACAGCGCCTGCTGGATATCTTGACTGCTGAACATGCGCGCGTTCCAGACATGCTTGGTGTGGATCGTGAGCGATTGCGACGCATGACCGTGCCGACTTTGCCGCGTTTTGTTTTTTTGACGCTCACCGATGAATTGCTGGCGGCGGAAGAACTTAAAGCCAGCGGCTTATGGCTGCATTTACCGGGCCATAGTGTCACGCTATTAGCGCATGAAAAAAATCTCTGGCTGCGTTTGTATCCGCTACTGAAAGCTTCTCTTTATCAGCCACCCAGAGTACGCGACATCGCAAATATCATGAAAGTGGAAGAGCCTGTAGTACGCCAGTTGTTACAGCGTTTGGCGCGCCTGGGTGAAGTATTCCAGATAGCCCACGATCATTTTTTTACCCGTGAGGCGGTTTTGGAACTTGCTGAGGTGGCACGCAATCTAGCCGAAGATGGACGCCTCGAGGCTGCAATTTTTCGCGACCATACCGGGGTAGGACGCAAGCTGTCGATTCAGATCCTAGAGTTTTTTGACCGGGTGGGTTTCACCCGGCGCACGCGCGATAGCCATCAATTACGTCACGCGGATTTGTTGACTGCTTAGTCCTTGTTGTACTCTTGCATCCGTGTCGATACGAGCAGTTATCCCTGGAAGAGATTCGTTCCCCGGTGGGGCGGCCGGACTTCAAATCCGGTAAGGATCGTCAGACGATCCTTGGTGGGTTCGACTCCCACTCTCTTCCGCCATTTTGCATAAATGGGTTCTGGATTCTGTTTAACCATCGACAGTAGCCCAAACTGCTCTGACTCAGGCAAAATGTACAAATGTCTGAAATACTTGATACCTCGCCACTGGCCCGGGTGAATGGTGAACCGTTCACCGACTTGCCCCAGGATTTGTATATTCCGCCGGATGCATTGGCAGTCTATCTCAATGCGTTTGAAGGCCCGCTCGATCTGCTGCTGTACCTTATCCGCCGTCACAATCTGGACGTGCTCGATATCCCGATGGCCGATATCACGCGCCAGTATATGGATTACGTCGAACTCATGCGGAGTAATCGATTGGATTTGGCGGCGGAATACCTGCTGATGGCAGCTCTGCTGATCGAGATCAAATCGCGTATGCTGTTGCCGCGCCAGTCTCAGGCTGATGAGACCAGCGAAGTGGAAGATCCGCGCGCTGAGTTGGTGCGGCGCCTGCTTGAATACGAGCAGATGAAAATAGCTGCAAAAATGGTCGAAAATCAACCGCGTGAAGGCCGTGATTTCGAAGTCGTTGCAATCTGGAGTGAAGAAGCCGGAAAATTATTGCCTCATGTCGAGCCGGGGGATTTGCGTGCTGCCTGGCTTGGTCTGGTGGCGCGCGCTGGTGCGCATCGTCACCATACGGTCGGGCGGCAGGAATTATCAGTGCGTGAAGCGATGGGGCGGATACTCGATGCCTTACAAACGGGCGATTTTCTTGAGTTCTCCTGCTTGTTTGATCCGGGCAAAGGTATCCCGCATTTGGTTGTGACTTTCCTCGCCATCCTGGAGCTGGCACGAGAACTGATGATCGAAATCACTCAGAGTGAAGCTTTTTCTCCCATTTACATCCGTTTAGCCCATGCAGATCAATAATATTGCAGAATTGAAAATAGTGCTGGAAACCGCACTGCTTTCTACCAGAGAACCATTGTTAATCAGTGATATGCAGCGTCTTTTTGAAAAAGAATTAAGCGTAGAGTTCTTGCGTCGTGCGCTGGATGAATTGCGTGAGGACTGGCAGGGTAGAGGTGTGGAACTGGCGTTAGTCGCGTCCGGTTGGCGTTTTCAGACACGCCCCCAATATCAGCATTTTATCAATCGCCTCAATCCTGAGAAACCGCCAAAATACTCGCGTGCGGTGATGGAAACGCTCGCCATTATTGCTTATAAGCAGCCGGTGACGCGTGGCGATATTGAAGAAATTCGCGGCGTAACGGTCAATACCCAGATTATCAAAACCCTCGAAGAGCGCGACTGGATCAAAGTCGTCGGCCATCGCGATGTACCGGGTAGGCCGTCACTGTATGCTACAACCAAACAATTTTTGAGCGATCTCAAGCTGCTTGCGCTGGATGAATTGCCGCCGCTGGTTGAGTTGGGTTCGCTGGTGGAACCCAATCCGCATAGTGGTGTGCTTAACTTGGCCGGGCTAATAGAGCAGGCAAGTGACGAATCGCCGGTATAATTAACGTATAGCTGCGTTTTTGCTGCATTTCCGGACTCCATCATGCCATCCTCCCCGATTCGCCCACCTAAAAAGACGCGTGCAAAACCGGCGTCTCCGATCCGTCGTTCCAAGCCGCCGGAGTCAATCAAGCCGCACGTATCCAAACCAATCGCAGTACAGGAAATCAGCGCAGAACCAGAAAATGACGCACCCGCTTCACAAAAACTGCAAAAGGTATTGGCGGGTTCGGGGTTGGGGTCGCGGCGCGATATGGAGACATGGATAGAAGCCGGGAGAGTATCCGTCAATGGCGTCGTGGCCACCTTGGGTCGTCGGGTATCGCCGGGCGATCGCATTCTGGTGGATAACAGACTGGTCAAATTGAATCTGGAAGATGAACTGCCACGTGTACTGATTTATCACAAACGGGAAGGTGAAATTGTTAGTCGTGATGATCCGCAGGCACGCACCACCGTTTTCGATGAATTGCCGCGTGTACGAAATGGCAAATGGATTGCCATTGGCCGACTGGATTTCAATACGGAAGGGCTGCTTATTTTCACTACCAGCGGTGATCTGGCCAACAGGCTGATGCATCCGAGTTTCGAGGTAGAGCGTGAATATTCAGT
This sequence comes from Sulfuriferula sp., assembly GCA_039918495.1. Lineage (GTDB taxonomy): Bacteria > Pseudomonadota > Gammaproteobacteria > Burkholderiales > Sulfuriferulaceae > Sulfuriferula. The sequence continues at coordinate 8,196 of JBDSHM010000140.1, forward strand.
ACGCATCATGGGTGAACTGAGCCAGGAACAAATGCGCAGCATGACCGCCGGGATTGAATTGGAAGACGGGTCCGCCCACTTCGAACGTATTGCAGAGCAGGGCGGAGAGAGTTCAAACCGCTGGTATCAGGTCATTATCAAGGAAGGCCGCAATCGTGAAGTACGGCGTATGTTTGAAGCCATGGGCATGATGGTAAGCCGCCTGATCCGGGTGCGTTTCGGCATGGTCAATCTGCCGCCCCGGGTAAAGCGGGGCCAGATGCTGGAACTGGAATCACCTCAGGTGGCGGGGATATTGAAATGGGTGGGTTTGCCTGTTCCTGAAATGCTGCCGCAAAAACGGCCTCAGGATAAGCAACGCTAAATCGGGAAGCGCCTCGTCTGTGTAGGATGCCGCTTCCTACACAGGCTGTTACTTCCCACGAAGATTATTTACGTTTTTGCGCCATGCGTGCGATAACACCTGCCGCCCAGTCACGTCCACCCAGACCGAAGGCAAGTGCGAATGCCAATCCGACTGCGCCAAAGCCAATAATAAATGCGGCCGTAAGCAACTCCCTACCGATATTGAGCTGTTCCAGCGCTACAAAAAATACGAAAATCAGGGTGGCATATTCTGAAAGCGTGCTGATGGTCAGTGCGCCTTGCACGCCAATATTGTTAAGATAGGCGAAGATCAGTCGATTGATGAAGCGCGCCAGAATTGCTCCGAGTACCAGCACGAATATGGCAACAATGATATTGGGAATATACAGAACAATGCGGTTGAATAGCTCTGCTACGATGTGCAGGCCAAGGCTATTCGATACCGTAACTATAACAATCAGGATAATCAGCCAGTACATTAATCCTGCCAGTAAGCCGCTGAGCGATACTTCCAGCTGCCCCTGCTTAAGAAACGCTTCTATACCCGAGCGTTCGGATAGCTTGTCAAACTGGAGCGCATGCAGCAATTTGACCATCCCGGCGCGTACCAGTTTGGCCACCAACCAGCCCACGAATAACAGCACTATTGCAGCCATCAACTGCGGTAAAAAAGCTGCCAGCTGTGTCCAGAATGAAGCGATAGAGGCGAGAAAAATGTCTAACTGTTGCATGAAATCTCCTTTTAAAATGATCCGACGTATTACAAATTGAACATAAAATCCATTTGTAATATCAAGTATGTATTAGGGCGGCTATTACTCTACCAACTGGTTTTTTATCGCGTAATGGGTTAATTCTGCATTGTTATGCAACTTCATTTTTAACAATAAACGCGAACGATACATGCTGATCGTTTTGACTGAAAGGGTGAGCTCATTTGCAATGTCACTGACGGTCTTGCCCGATGCAATCATCGTTAAAGTCTGGTATTCACGATCGGAAAGCAACTCATGAGGGGGTACTTCCTGCGCATCGTCAAAATGATTTGCCAGTGCCTGAGCGAGTTCGACTGTAATATATTTCTTGCCGGCGGCAACCTGACGAATGGCATTGACCAGTTCGGCAGGCGCACTCTGTTTGTTGAGATAGCCTGCCGCACCCGCTTTGATGGAGCGTATGGCGTACTGATCTTCGCGGTGCATGGACAACATGAGCACCGCGATGCCTGGCGACTCTTTTTTTATCTGTTTCAATACTTCAATGCCGCTACGATCCGGCATGGAGATATCCAATAATAAAACGTGACATCCGCTTTTGCGGGTCGACCGGACGGCATCCAGGCCATTTTCCGCTTCCCCCGCGACGATAATATCTTTGGTGTCTGCAAGTATTTGTTTCAAACCTTCGCGCACGATTGCGTGATCATCCGCGATAAACACCTTGATTGCTTTCGTTACTGTCATATGGCTACCTGGCTAGTACTCGAAGTCAAATCCCGACGATACTGTCGCATGCGTAATTATCCCGCATTCTCTCATGTTGTGGATAACGGGATTTTGATACGCACCAGACTGCCCCCAGAGGGGATCAGACTAATATGGAGTTTCCCGCCCAGCGCATTGGCTCGTTCGACCATACCCCGTATACCAAAAGATTTCGGTTTCATTTGGTCAGCTGTTTCGATACCGCGACCATTATCGGCTATTTCCAAGTCAACGCAGCGTTTGCTTAAAGCAAGTTTGACGATAACCCTGCTGGCACGTGCATGTTTGGCGATGTTGGTCAGTGCCTCCTGAAAAATCCTGAACAGTGCGGTTGCCTGATCGGTATCGAGCTGGATTTCTTCACAATTTGAAGAAAATTTACAAGGTATACCCGCTTGTTTCTCGAACTCCTTGGCGTGCCACTCTAGCGCAGCAACGATACCAAAGTCCAGTATGCTGGGGCGTAAATCGGCTGCAATACGATGTGCCGATTCAATACTGCGATCCGCGAGAGCTTCCACATAGTGCGCTTTTTCCAGCAGCTCCGGTGTTTCTGGCAGGCGCCGGATCAGTAAAGCCATTGCCATCTTGATCGCAGTGAGGTTACCACCCAAGTCATCATGGATTTCACGGGCGATTCGAGTGCGTTCCTGTTCCTTGACTTGTTCGATATGCGCAGACAATTCGGCAAGTTGCGCTCTGGAGCTGCGAATTTCGTGTTTTTCTAGCCGGCTTTGGGTGATATTGGTCATTACACCATCCCAGGCAACGCCCGGACCGTCAGCTTGATCAATCGCGCGCGGAGTGGCGCGAAGATTGATCCATTTGGTGTCTTTCCATTTTTCTATCCAGATTTGTCCCTCCCAGTTCCATGCTGAAAGCGTGTGAGCCGATGCTGTCATGGATTCCATATAAGATAAACGGTCTTCCGGAAGGATCAATTCGGCAAACAATGAGGGATCGCCTCGTAACTGATTCGGGGTAATGCCAAGCAGTGCGTGACAGCCGTCACTGAGATACGGGAAAGCAATATTTCCATCATGCAGGCGTACGAACTGGTAAACCAGACCTGGCATGTTGGATACAATTGCATGGAAACGTGATTCGCTTAACCCTAATGCTTTGGCAGAGGCTATTGAAGCAGTCTGATCGTTGCCAATGGCGATAATCAGTGAGTGTAAAAAAAACATCCGAAAACTGATGGGATAGGTAGTACCATCCCGGCGTACCAGTGTTAGCTCCATTGGGACGCATTCAGCACTATTCGCACGTAAAGGCGCTAACGATACACTCAGCTTCTTTTCGGAAAGCCCACGTGTCACATTCAGCAAAGTCAGACTGGCCAATTCGGCGGCACGGTATTGAATATTGTTATACGCAGCTTCATTTGCGTGAACTAAATACAGCGTGTCACAATCCATTACGTATATCTCACTTGACGTGCCATTCATGAGAATAGGCAGCCAGCTTGGATCAGGTATGTCTATTGATGTATTGTTCATGCGTGGGTGTTTAGAAAGCTTATGTTGAGCGCAGAATAACCTGCTGCACATTAGTATAAACGCATCCTGCCAAAGATAACCCGGTTAACTATTTCTGTTTAGAAAGTATCTATGAAACTGATTGCATCCCTGACCAGCCCCTATGCCAGAAAAGTACGTATGGTGCTCGCGGAAAAACATATAGATTATGAATTGGAAGTGGATATCCCCTGGAATGAGGATAGTCATGTTCCCGACTATAATCCGCTTGGAAAAATCCCCGTATTGCTGCTGGATGATGGCACCGCACTATACGACTCGAAAGTGATTGTTGAGTATTTGGATAATATTTCTCCTGTCGGACGCATGTTCCCCCAGGATTCACATAGTCGGATACTGGTGAAGCGTTGGGAGGCTTTGGCGGATGGTATTTGCGATGCAGCCGCAGCGATTTTTCTTGAAAAGAAACGTGTGCAAAGTCAGCAAAATGCAGAATGGATCGCGCGACAGGAAGGCAAAATATTTCGTGGGTTGAAAACGCTGGCTAAGGATATGGCTGAAAAGCCTTGGTGTATGGAAACGGGTTTTTCCCTGGCTGATATAGCTACCGGCTGCGCCTTGGGTTATCTGGATTTACGCTTCGGCGAGTCGATGAAATGGCGTGACACTTATCCAAATTTGGCGCGGTTCGCAACAAAGTTGGATGGCCGCGCCTCATTTAGCAGTACCGTGCCGTTGATCTGAATTCCATCCTCCCCTGAAAGGGAGGGTGGATGATGCCATTTCAAATAAATATGGCATCTGTACTGCAGGTTAGGAAAAACTTCAGGGCTTGATATAGTTGTAGCCATGTTGCTGAAGTTGCATGATACGCACTATGCCACCGGGGACGAGTACCGCTTCAGGTGCCAGTTCCGGGGTATGTCCCAGTTTTTTTGTCATTGCCTGCAAGGTATTGTTGCAAGCGTCAAATTCTACGCCTTCGGCATCAAGAGCCTGCAAGCGCTTCGCTACCGGAGAGTTCTTTAATAGCATTTTAAGCCCAGGGCCGTAAGCAACGACGACGACTTGTATCTTGTCTGCGCCGAAGTATTCAAGCATGTTGGCAGCGTTGTTTAGCGTCAAATTCCATAGTTCTGGGTCGTCCTGACTTACTTGCATTACAGCGTGGTGCTTGGCAAAAGGTAATGCATGCACCAGTTTCAGGTGGTCATAGGAATATCCCTCCAGTAACGACTGGCTGGCACCGGCACCCAAGGAAAACAGCAGCATGGTTGCGAACAGAGTAATTCTTAATTTATTCAATATCATCGACTTACCTTTCTTTATATCAGGTTGGAATATCGAGTGGGAAAAGCTTCCCATTGTGCTTGCGGTACTGCTTGCAAGCCTCCTCCACCTCTATTTTGCTGGCTTTTGACCAATAGCAAAATACAAGCTTGCTGTTAGGGCTTGATGTACTGCCACCCTTGTTTTTCACGATTTACTATATGGACGGCACCGAATGGCACGACGGTAATACCCGGGGCCAAATCGTTTTCGTCGAGGTGCTCGGATTTGAGTGAACGTCCGCATGCAATCACTTTGATGCCTTCACTTTGCACTTTTTGTATCAGAGGAATTTCGTCACTAAATGTAGTGAGTAATTTGACACTTGGACCATAGACTACAATTTCGAATTTCGCCTGCGTCAGTACTTCATGCATGTTTGACGCGAGTACCAAAGCACGCTTGAAATCGGCTGCATCATTGCCATTTGCTTGAATCACCACACCTTCGGAAACCTGTCCGTCATGCGCATAGAGCAAAGTGCTAAAGCCAAAAAACATGAGTAATGCAAATAGGGTTTTTTTCATCTCCAGCGTCCTTTATTTTTAATTCCGTATTTTTAAGATATTACCGTTGGAAAGCCTATCTGTATAGTTAAAGCTGTCCGAAGAAAACGAAATTATAGAATTTAAATGCAAACAACCACCGCTGGAAAGCCCGGCGGTGGTTGTTTAGAAACACATAGACGCTTTATTTGAAGGAACTTTGAAGTGTTGTTCCGAATATCTTTGTTGATTGATATTGCATCTGCAGATTGCGATAATTCCGATATTTATTTTTAAGGTTTGAGATAGACGTAGCCTTCTTTCGCCTGTAGTCGACCGATTTCTGCGACACCAGAGGGCACAATTTTAGCTGGATAAGCGACCGCTTCCGCAGTCAGTTTGCGGCTATTCAGCGTGTTATTGCAGACCTTGAAGTCAACGCCTTCTG
>JBDSHM010000141.1:0-3261 GCA_039918495.1 Sulfuriferula sp.
CCAATTACCCGGGCCACTCATTTGAACGCAGTTATCCTGAATGGAGGCAATGTCAGGTCCCGCACAGAGCCAGCTACCCCCATCTCCGAGGAGATAGAGATCGGCTACCCCATCCCCGTTGAAGTCTCCGGTAAGTACACGGTAGTTGCTTTTCCAACCATACGCGCCAGGTAAGGCGGTACAATTGTTGCTCGTGGTTAGTCCAGGCCCCGCGCAAAAGTATTCCGCCGTATCGCCGACCAGAAAAAAGTCCGTTACGCCGTCACCGTTGAAGTCACCGGGCACGATAGTGAACGATGATTTCCAGTTAGGGGTGGAAATCGGGATGCAATTATTGGACGAGGCAATGCCGGGACCCGCGCAGAAATAGCTGGTGGTGTCACTTACAAGATAGAGATCGGTTTTGCCGTCACCGTTGAAGTCCCCCGTGAAGACAGTAAACGCGCTACGCCAACCGCTTGCATTGGGAATTTGGACGCAGTTGTTCGCCTGAGCGATGCCTGGCCCTGCACAGAACAAAACATCGGTGTCCCCGATCAATAACAGATCAGTCTTGCCATCTGCATTGAAGTCGCCTGCATAGGCATCGTAAGCGGAGCGTATATCGCCAGTAAGTATTTTCGTGCACCCCAAGCCACCCGATGCATAGGCGGGCTTGCAAAAGTAGCCGCCATCGGCGCGCAGTTCAAATACGTCCGGCTTGCCGTCGGCGTTGAAGTCGCCTGCCACAAACTGGGGACCCGGGGGCTGGGGAGTGGACGTAAGGCCACCGGTCCAGTTTGCCCCGGGGTCCATCTGAATTTGATTATCCACCGCGGTGTTGCCCCCGATGCCAGTGTTAAAGGTAAAATTTGTGGCGGAAAAACAGGTGCCATCTGATCCACACTGGCTGACTCTCACAAGGCGCGAGCGGTTTGTATTGGGGCCCGTGTCGTAGCCCAGTTGATAATCGTCGGCCACCTGAGTACCGGCAAAGGTCTGGATATGCGAAAGGCGTACGCTATAAGGAACGCGTACACCGGCTTGATAGAGCGAGACCTTGTCGTTGCGGGCTTCATAGGTAAATTGCACAGAATTATACGGAGCGAGGCTTTGCGCAGCGTTGCCGGTGTAATCAATGCGCGTCGGATAGAACTGGCCACTTGCGTTCTGGTAACTGACCGTGAAAAAGCTGCCTTTGCTATTTGCGGATTTGTTCTCCGCCCAGATACGGACTGTCGTGCCATCCGGGGCGAGAATTTTGGAGTCAGTTGTGCCGCCGAAGGTAAGGATGCGGCCATCCTTGGTCCAGGCGCTAAACCAGGCTGGACCATTTCCGCTCGAACCATAAGAGATGACTTTCGTGAAACTCTCCACCTCGGTTCGGTACTCGGTGCCGTTTCCCCCGTTGGGGCCTGTCACGGCAACCAAACGCTGACCATCCATGCAAAACTGGTCATTTCCGTCAAAGCGCACCGCGCTCATCACGCCATCTTGCGCAATCGTCTTGGGGCAACGCGTAATCGAGGAAAGTCCCCCTAAACTCCAGCCCATGCCCATGAGGCCATTTCCGGCTTGGCTATCGTAGGCGAGTTCCAAGTGAGGAACTACACCAGCGGTTCCGGGCGGAACGCGCAAGGGTACGGTATAGGTGGCTGCTCCCAACTGGTTTACTGAAAGTTTTCCAGGAATGCTGAAAGGACCGGCAATCGAAGGCCCAGCGTATAGTGCCAAACACGCTACGATGAACACACGTATTGCGCGTTGAAGAAAGGGCAAAGTTGGCCGATCAATAGAGAAAATGCGATGAGGGCACCCGAATAGCATTATTTTCCCTCCCCGGATGGGTTTGAACGACGAGCAACGTGCTGTTTGCAGTTTCTCTTCGCCTTTGGATCCGACTTGTTGGGATATACAGCAATGAGGGAATTGGGTGGCCGAATAACGGTTGATCGAGAGATATTGCCGACAGCGTCGTAGTGATACTCCGCCGCATCGCTCGCCGGATCGATGACCGCGACCAAGCGGCCGGCGGCATCGTTGACGTAGAGCACTTGTCGGCGTTGGCCTGGGCAAATTGCCACGCGAGGCCAGTGGTGGTAGGGACTGGTGTGAGGCCGAGAAATAGCCAACTGATGAGGAAAACACAGAGCAAGGCGACCAGAAAACGCCAGGCCAGAAGCTTGGCGAGAAAAAGCGGTCACATCTTGTATCAACATATTCTTCATTCCCTGACCCTAATAGATAATGTGCATACAATATTATTCGAGTGAGGTAAAACTGATGAACGCGTTGGTGCTCGATTGATTTCGCCATTGGGCGCGGCAGTATGCTCCGTACGTGCACTGGCTCAACATACGCTCCCCTTGTTCCTTGGTTGTTTCTGATGGTGTCTTGCTTATTCTTGCTTACTGTTTTGTTCTTTAATTTTAAATTTTATTTTTATTGGTTGTACCGCTCCTGCATGATCGTCGCTATCCCCTCTTCCATTGGCTGAGCGAATGCGCTGATGCTTTTTATTTCAATACGCCCATTCCCAAAGTGCGCCGGATGGGTACCAAAAAGTCTTCATCAGCTTGACGTCGGAAGATGACGGGTTGATGAAGTAGCTTCGCGGTCGGGGTATCAGGAACTTCGAACGGCTGGGGAGGACGGGTTGATCACCCGCTTTGCACCTACTCTTTTTAGCATGATTTGCGTTCTCCCCTTTTTAGCGCTGATATTAGCGCTGATACTTTTTTTGTTTTATATGGTGATGCTAAGACAGGCGTCGCAGGCTACACTGGTCGCATTTCTAATGCATTGTGCTGAGCCATTTGTACTATGTCAAGTAGGCCATTTAGCCTATGCAGAATTGGAACCATTCTAAAAATTACGCTTGGTAATTTTCCCAATCTAGCCGTAAGATTCATGCGAAATTACCGACTCATGCTAACGACGTACCGGGCATGACGGTAATACCCATGTCATAAAAAATAGACAAGATGGATGGCCTTAAGGTCTAGGCATAGCGGCCACAAGGGGAACAGATGTCGCAAGCACGTCAAAATCAATCCGCGCAGCATGGCTTCACGCTGCTGGAATTGCTGGTAGTGATGGTCATCATCGGCCTGCTGGTGGGGTATGTGGCCCCCAAGTATTTCGCGCAGATCGGCAAATCCGAAGTCAAGGCCACCAAGGATCAAATCGATTCACTGGGCAAGGCGCTGGATCAATACCGACTCGATACCGGCCACTATCCCACCTCCGAACAGGGCCTGGCGGCATTGGTCACCAAACCCG
>JBDSHM010000142.1:0-2498 GCA_039918495.1 Sulfuriferula sp.
TGCGTTGATGACCGCAGTGACACCACCCGACTGCGCATAGAAGGCATTTTTTTTTGCCATTTATATTTTCTCCATCCAAAAATAAAAACGCCAGCAGATTGCTCGGCTGGCGATTGGTTTCAACTGATGTCTTTAGCGGTTTTTCCTGAAGTCACACCAGCCTGTTCTTTTTCGTGGTCGGCCTGCACTCTCAGCAAGACCAGCACACAATCACCGAGGTCATCGTACTCCTCGCGCCCGGTGCCGAACATCTGATGCACGCGATAGAAAAACATGCTGCGGAAGCGTCCCTCGCCCACCTTGGCGATCACAAAACTGCACTCGCGCTGTTTCCAGAACAGACAGGGGCAGGCAGTCAGCTCGCGGTCTTCCTGATACATGCGCAGCTCCGTATCCGCGACCTCGACCGCTACGTCGTGCCCGTAACGTTCCCTGACCGCGCTCTCGACAATGCTGCGTTCGGTATCGCTGAAATCCGCGATGGGGTTTCCCATGAACGCTTAACCCAATGCCTTAAAAATGGAATCGCGAATGCCTTCCACTTTACCTGTGCCCGTAACCTTCACGTACTTCGGTGCTCCCGCAGTACCGGTTTCAGCCCACTTGGAATAGTAGGCCACCAGCGGCTCGGTTTGCGCATGGTAAACATCCAGACGTTTTTTCACGGTTTCTTCGGTGTCGTCGTCACGCTGAATCAGGTCTTCGCCAGTTGCATCGTCCTTGCCGGCGACTTTGGGCGGATTGAATACCACATGATAGGTGCGTCCTGAAGCCGGATGGACACGGCGACCCGACATGCGTTTGACGATTTCTTCGTCCGGCACGTCGATCTCGACTACGTAATCGATCGGCACGCCAGCGGCCTTCATGGCTTCAGCCTGCGGGATGGTGCGTGGAAATCCGTCAAACAGAAACCCTTTGGCACAATCATCCTGCTTGATGCGATCTTTCACCAGACCAATGATGATGTCATCCGAGACCAGTTGGCCTGCGTCCATCACGGCTTTGGCAGCTTTGCCCATCTCAGTGCCGGCGGCAATTGCCGCACGCAGCATGTCACCTGTTGATATCTGCGGGATGCCGTAACGTTCCTTGATGTAATTCGCTTGTGTGCCTTTGCCGGCGCCGGGGCCGCCCAACAGAATCAGTCTCATTGATTACTCCATGGTTTTTTTGGTATGACAGCCCAAGAGGTTATGGGATGTTGGGCTGTTTTGAACAGTCAATTTTTTTTATTCAAACATAAAAGCAGTTTCAAACCCATAGTTGGCGCACCATTGCGAGGTCTTCAGCCGTATCCACACCGGGCTGAGCAGGCAATTCGCTCACCGCCACGCTGATTTTGTAACCATGCCACAATACCCGTAACTGTTCCAGCGATTCGAAGCGTTCTATGGGTGCCGGCGTAAGGCTGGCGTATTGACGGAGAAAACCGGCCCGGTAGGCATATAGTCCGATATGGCGAAATACCGGCAGCCCCTCCGGCAGGCTTTGCCCTGCCGCAAATGCATCGCGTGGCCAGGGAATCGGCGCACGACTGAAATACAGCGCGTAGCCTTCTGCGTCAGTGACAAGCTTGACGACATTGGGATTGGTCAGTGTCGCGTAATCATGAATCGCATGGCAGGCGGTGGCCATGACCGCCTCGGGGTGCAATCGCAGTTCGCGCGCCACTGCATGAATCAGCGCGGGATCAATCAGCGGTTCATCACCCTGCACATTGACAACAATGGTCTCATCATCCACGGACAGCATATCCATCACTTCCGCCAGGCGATCCGTCCCCGATGCATGATGGGTCGCAGTCAACAGCGCCTGATAGCCGTGGTGCTTGACTGCCGAGATGATGCGTTCATCGTCAGCGGCTACCCATACTGCGCTGGCACCACTTAGTTGCGCACGTTCTGCTACCCGCACCACCATCGGCTTACCCGCAATATCGGCCAGCGGCTTGGCGTGCAGGCGCGTAGAGGCGTAGCGTGCCGGGATGACCGCAATAAAATCCGACATCAGACTTCTTCGGTTTCTGCCAATCTGCGTGCTTCGCCTTCCAGCATCACCGGTATATCGTCACGGATTGGAAAAGCCAGCCGATCGGGTTTACAGATCAGTTCCTGTTCGTTTTTTTTATACACCAGCGGACCCTTGCACAGGGGGCAGACAAGAATATCCAGCAGTTTGCTATCCATGGCGTTTTCCTAGTTTAGTAAGCACAAGCCCAATCAGATCGGGCTGTATGGACGCCTGCACGGGCAGCGCCCACATGTTTTGAGTCGCGAATGCGCTACATTTTACCGCATCTTTACTGGTCATCAGTATCTGACCTGGGTAGGACAAGTCAGTGCCTCGATAAACGTAATGATCAGGGAAAGCATGATTCTGCGCACTGATACCCAAGGCTGCGATCTGGTCGAAAAAACGCTGGGGGCGTCCAATGCCGGCAATGGCATGGATTTGTTGTCCGGCCAGATCAGCAGCACACACGCTACGCGACGGAT
>JBDSHM010000143.1:0-2600 GCA_039918495.1 Sulfuriferula sp.
GGAAAAGCCAAAGCAATCGAGGCCTATCCCAAATTATTAGCTGCTTGTTTTGCAGGCAGCTCCAGTAATGAAATGGTACTTGTATCGGTTGCCTCCAGCGAATTCCCTCGTCCAAGGACTGGAAAGCCGTTTTGAAGCTTGCCTATATTTATTTACTTTCCGGGAGTTTTTTATGAAAACCACTTTAATTTCTGCAGCCATTGCGGCTGCCCTCGCCGCTTGGGCACCGGTCAGCTCGGCCCGCCAAGCGGTGGCTCTACCTTATCTCTTCGGTGCCAATCCAGGCGATAGCGTGGGGCAGGCAACCGGTATCGATACGACGGGTGCTGCACTGTTGACCATCAACCCGAATATCAACATTAATGCGCTTAACGATGTCGGTGGCGGCATTACGAACGACGGTAACAATTTAGCCAGCATCCTGTTCTTGGGCAACTCGACGGTCACAGGGTTCACTGGTACTAGCACGCAGCGATTCAACGCTATCACGGCCGGCGCTAATGCGACCACAGTGAACTTTAACGGGAATGTTTTTACAACCACCTTCAACGTCAGCGGGACAGGAACCGTCAATTTCAATGGCAGCGTCAATCCAGCCATTGTCGCGGCAAGCACCATTTTTGCCGGTGATGGTTTTATTAATGTCGGTGCGAATCAACTATTCAATAGCGCCATCACGACCAATACCGCGAATACGGGTACTTTGACCCTCAATGGCGGCAGCAGCGTGATTGGTGCTATCGGTGGCGCAAGCGGGCTGAAGCAAATCAACGTATCGGGCGGTAACGCCTCGGTTACCGGTGCAGTGCAAGCTCAAGGATTCAGCCTCGGCGCAAATACCTTGACCATCACAGGGGCGTTAACCACTAACGCCGCTGGGACGATTGCGACTACGTTTGCCAGCAATGCTGTGTTCGGCAACATTGTTGTGAACGGCAATTCGGCCATTAATGCCGGGGGAGTTACAGTGATCCCGACCGTCACTGGCGCTCTGACAAACGGAACCACTTACCGGATTGTTGCCGCACCGTCTGGCACCAATGCTGCCCCGGTATCCGTTATCAACAATAATCCGCGTTACACGTTTGCCGGCCTGCCGACGACCATTGGCAATGTTGACATACGCTTGGTGGGCGTAGCGCCTTTGGCGACACTGGTCACCGCGCCTGGCGCTTTAGCAGTTGCGCCAATATTAGATGTGAATGCACCGGTGGGTTCCGATTTGCGGACCATCCAAGACGCAATTGCAACACTACCCAATACAGGATCCATCAATAATGCGCTGGCGCAACTGGCCCCGAGCAGCGCGAATCTGGCGGCGCCGTGGGTAGCAGGGCAGGCCACGCGACTGTTTGAAGACATGCTGGGAGCACGCATGGACGAGGTCCAAAACGCATGCTGCGACACCGCCTGTGAGCCCAATAAATCAAGTGCGCCGAAAACAACGCACGGGTGTAAAGGTAACGAGCAAACCAGCAACTGGTGGGCGAAGGGCTATGGTAGTTTAGGCCGCCAAGGCGAGGTCAATAATACTAACGGATTCGATACCAAAGCCTTGGGCATGGTGCTTGCCTATGACAAGCCTCTGAACTACCAGACCCGTATTGGTTTGGGTGGTGGCTATGCGAACAGCACCATTAACGGAAACAATCCCACAGCTCAGACCAAGATCGATTCTTATCAGGTAACCGGCTATCTTAATTACGCGCCCGGTCCGTGGATTGTCCAGGGTGCCTTGACGGCCGGGATAGACCGCTATGATGGATCACGCCAGATTGTATTTCCGGGGGTGAATCGTCGGGCGAGCGCTAACTACAATGGACAGCAGTACACCGCTCTCGTCTCGGCAGGAAAACATTTTTACTTCGACCAGCAGGTTACTGTTACGCCGCTCGCTTCATTGCAAGCGTCCCGTATCCATGTCGATGGCTATACGGAAAGCGGTGCCGGCGCCGCGAATCTGCGTGTGGATAGCCAGGATTACAATTTCATTCAATCAGGTTTGGGAGTGAAGGTTGAACGTGTCATACAATCCGGCAATCGCACCTATTCCCCTGAGGCTCACATCAAATGGCTGCATGATTTCACTTCGACGGACATGGCGCAAAACGCGGCTTTCACGGGTGGCGGCGGAACGTTTAATGTGCAAGGAATAGCGCAGGATCGGGAGCTCTACAATGTCGGCGCAGGCATGACATTTCTATCCTGCAATTGCGACAGGAATTCATGGACCGTCAAGGGACTCTACGACTATAAGTGGAATGACAGCAGCTACTCGTCCAACCAAGTGTCGCTTATCGCCAGTCTCAAATTTTAATGCCTTTCTACGTCTGGGCTAGCTAACCGATGGCTTCCCGAAAGCGCCTATCTCAGCCGACCGGAGCTTCGGGAGGTCTGCGTAGCTAGACGCTGCAGGAATTACTCCCTCGCGTGTCGTATTCAAAACTCAACACAACAGAAGGTCCTGGCATCCAGCCGGGTATCTTCTGTTGTGTTGCTCATTAAAATGACCGGTGTTAGCACTTCTGCGACATTCAATGTGTAGCGGGAACTAACATACAGGGGAAGGTTTTGGGCTGAAACCGCTGAGTACTGAGTAC
>JBDSHM010000144.1:0-6113 GCA_039918495.1 Sulfuriferula sp.
AGCAAGCAGAACGGCAAATGCTCCGGTGTAGAGGTTGTGCCGTAACAACAGTTGCGCATAGCCACGCGTATAAGCAGGCGGGGCCAGATTGACTGCGGCACGGCCGCGCCCCAGCATCGCCAGATAGCTTACATCCGCCGTTTGTTGCAAGAGCGCTTCATCCACGCCGGCCAGCTTCGCCAATGCAGTAGAGCCAATTGCCTGACAGACGAGATTTTTATTGTCGGTATTGATTTCGCGGCATAACGCAGCGTAACGATTGTCCGGATCGAGCACATAGACTGCAAGTTGCGCATCGCGCGGCATCAAGCGCTGACTGTTGAGGTACAGGTCGGTTTTGTTGATCTCGCTGGCAATGTCGAGGGCGTGACCCTCCGCCATGTTTTCCGGCGCGGTGAGACGTGAAAAGCGCAGGTGACCGCGCTCGAAGTAGGACAGCCGCAAGCCGCCGCTGTGCGCGGAAACAATCATGACGTATGGTTCGGCAGGATTCAGCCTCTGCAATAAAACATGGCTGAGGGCGGGCAACACGGTGAGTTCCGCCAGATGCGCCCCTTGCTGGTGTAGCAAATCCAGCCATGAACGCACTGCATCGTGATTGCTCAGGCTGATAAACAGATAACGATCATCGCGGCGTTCGCTGTTTTCTCTGCCCTGTGGCCAGGCTGCGCTAAACAGCGCATTGCGGCTGACCTGGCGCAGGCGGCGTTCCAGCATTTCACGACGCGCGCTGCCACTCACATGGGGCAGCGTTTCCAGGCGATAGTCTTCGTCCACGCTATCCACCATGACCGACACAGGACTGTCTTTAAACCTTTGCAGTGTGGCTGCAAAGGCGCGCCGACCGCTGTCGTCGGCATTGAACTGCCCAACCAGACGCAGTTTGCCGGCGCGGCGGCTCGCCACCGTGATACTCCAGGCGCACACATAAACCAGCAGTTGCGAAGTGAATATCATAGCTTTAAGTTACCGATCACATCGTACATTGGCAACAGCACCGAACCGACAATGATGGCCATGACCAGACCGAGGATCACGGTTAATGCCGGTTCCAGTATTTTCAGGGATTTTTCTATGGAGTCGGAAACTTCGCGGGTATAGAAATAACTGACGTTTTCCAGTGCGGTATCCAGTGCGCCGGTCGTCTCGCCGACGCGTAGCATGCGGATTACCAGCGGTGGAAACACGGACAGGCTCTGGAAACTCTCGGTCAGTCCCTCGCCATTGCCGATGCGCGCTCCGGCGCGGCGGATGGCGTCGGCAATGACGCGATTGGCGGCAATATCTTCACCGGCACGCAAGGCATCGAGAATAGTAATGCCGGAGCGGTACATCAGCGCAAAGAAATTGCTGAAGCGCGCCAGGGCGATTTTTTGCAGGATGGGGCCAACGACGGGCAGACGCAGTTTGAGATCATCTGCGATAAAGCGGGCGCGTTCGCTGGAACGCAGGGCGATAACCAGAGCACTACCGATCGCTGCTGGCAGGATCAGGAACAATGGCCACCAGGCGCGCATGGCCTCGGATATCCAGAGCAGGACGCGGGTCTGAATGGGCAGCGGGATGCCCATGTTCTTGATCAGCCCGGCAATCTGCGGCACCAGAAACAACAACAGCAGAATGATGATGATGCCCACCATGCTCAGTACCATGGCAGGGTAGATCAACAGGCGCTTGGTTTGCCCAGCGAGTTCATCCTGGCGCTTGAGGCTGCTACCCAGATTTTCAAAAACTTCGCGCATCAGGCCGGTCTGCTCGCCTGCCTTGACCAGATTGACGATAACGGTATCGAATACCGCCGGGTGCGCAGCCAGCGCCTGCGACATCATCTTGCCGCCTTCCATATCTTCCAGCAGGGCGGTGAGAATGTCGCGGAAGCGCGGATTATCCATACTGTCGCGCAAGTCACGCACACCGTCCAGAATGGGGATGCCGGCGCGGCTGATCTGTTCGAGGTGGAAGCAGAACGTGATCAGGTCGCGCCGACTGGCGGCGCCTCGCGCAAAGCTGCTGGCCCGACTGTCCATCTGGCGCAAGGTCACCAGATCCAGCCCCATGCGACGCAAGCGCAATTCCAGATCGACTTCATTGGCCGCTGACAGACTGCCGCGACTGCTGCGTCCGGTCTGGTCAATAGCGCGGTAACTGAAATAGGGCATGGGCGATGGGCTTTAAGTCGATATTCGCTGTGTCAAATCAACCACGCGCGACACTTCTGCCAGACTGGTTTTGCCTTCCAGCACGCGATTGATGCCGTCTACGGCCAGGCTGCGATAGCCTCGTTCCAATGCGGCGTTCAGAATTTCACGGTGACTGGCGCGGCGTCCGACCAGGTCGTCCAACTCGCTATCCATGCGCAGTAATTCCATTAATGCCATGCGCCCGCGATAGCCTTTGCCATTGCAGGCCGGGCAACCTGCGGCCCGATAAATCTGCGGATGATCGGCAGTGCGCCAGCCCAGCAGTTTTTGTTCGTCGGATTCAGGCGTGTAGGCGACGCGGCAGTGCGGGCACAACACGCGTACCAGACGCTGCGCCACCACACCGATGATATTGCCGGCCATGATGTCCGGCACGATCCCGATATCCAGCAGACGCGGAAAAGCGCCCAGCGCGGAGTTGGTATGCAGCGTGGTGAATACCTGATGGCCGGTCATGGCCGCGCGAAAGGCCATCTCGGCGGTGTCGCGATCGCGAATCTCGCCCACCAGGATAATGTCCGGGTCCTGCCGCATGATGGAACGAATGCCGTTGGCAAAATCCAGTTTGAGGGTTTCGTTGACCGAAGTCTGGCGCATCAGCGTGACCGGGTATTCCACCGGGTCTTCCAGGGTCATGATGTTGACGGTTTCGTCATTGCGATGCGTGAGCAGTGAATACAATGTCGTGGTCTTGCCCGAGCCGGTGGGGCCGGTGATGATCAGTATCCCTTCCGGGCGTGCCATCATGCGTTGCAGTGAGGAATGGGTGTCGGCCGGCAGGTCCATGTTGGCCAGCGGGATGATGGATTTTTCCCGGTCCAGCACTCGTAGCACAATGTTCTCACCGTGGATGGTGGGCTGGCTGGACACCCGGAAATCAATGGGCCGGCCGTGCAGGGTGAGCGACAGGCGACCATCCTGCGGGGCACGATTTTCTGCGATGTTCATGCCCGAAATGACTTTGAGACGCACCGCAATACCGGGCCAGTAACTTTTGTGCAGCGAGCGTACCTGCTCAAGCACGCCGTCAATACGATAACGAATGCGCAGGAATGCTTGCTCCGGTTCGAAGTGGATGTCCGACGCACCGCGTTTGACCGCATCGACCAGCAGTGAACCGACCAGCCGGACTACCGGCTGGGTATATTCCTCGGTATCCATGGCGAGACTCTGATAGTCGACCTCGCCGGTTTCGATTTCACGCAGGATGCCGTCCACTGACAGCTCGAAGCCGTAGAAATTATCGATCGCCTCCAGTAATTGCGCCTCGCCGGACAGTACTGTATCCACCTCGACACCCACGCCCAGCAAGGCCCGCAAATGATCCAAAGCAACGACGTTGAACATGTCGGTAATGGCGACTACCAGTACTTGACGCTGGCTGTCAAAAGCAATGGGAAGCAGGTGATGCCGGCGTGCAAAATCTTCCGATATCAGTTTGAGTGCTTCCGGGTCGGCCACTACATTGGTGAGGTCGAGGCTGGTTTGGCCAATGGTGTGGGCGAGTTGGTCACGAATCACGGCCTCGGTAATAAAACCGAGTTTGACCAGCAGGCGTCCGAGCGGGAGATTGGTGTGTTGCTGTTCCTTGAGGGCGATACGCAGCTGATCCAGGGTGATCAGCCCTTGCTGCACCAGCAGTTCACCCAGACGCAGAGTTTTGCGTGCTTCCGCCAAACTTATTCCTGCCGCGCTTTGAGTTGGTTGATGCGAGCATCCAGGCGCGCAGGGTCGAATTGGGCATTGCCCGGCTGCATCAGGTTACGCGCCTTTTGATAGTAATTGAGCGCGGGTTTGCTCTGATTGATGTGTTCCAGACTCACTGCCAGATTGTAGGCGTAATCGGCATTGGCCGGGTTCTTTTGATAGGCATCGAAGTAGGCTTGTTCGGCATCGGGCCACCGGGCCTGCCCGGCATACAGATTACCCAGCGAAAAATACAATTGCGCAGAAGGTTGGGTGGCAAGCAGTGATTTCAGGCGCTGCTCAGCTGCATTCGGATCGGCATCGCCCATCATGTTGATCAAGGCGCTGTTTGCCGTCACATTGCGCGGATCAAGCTCCAGCACGCGCTGGTAATAATGGGCAGCGGCAGGGGTATTGTTGTCGTGCAAGGCGATGGCAGCCAGACCGAGTTGCACATCCACATTGCGTGCGCCGTCGGGTATTTGCTGATACAGACTGAGTGCTTCGCGCGTATTGCCTGTCTGATATGCCTGATAGGCAGCTTGCAGCTGAGGATTGATATGCGTAGTTTGAGCTACAAAAGGCTGTGCCTTATACGGGGTGCGGGTTGGGGCAGCAGAGGATTTGCTTTCTGCGGGGACCGTATCGCGTATCACTTCACCGCTTCCCCATCTGGGTATCAGTTTGGCCTTGATTGGCGCATGGGGCTCAGCCACCGGAGCAACCGGTATGACAGGTTGGGCTTCAGGCAGTGCACGGAGGGAAGTCTGGCTCGGTGCGGGTGCGATAGTGGGTGGCTGGGCGATGGTCGGCGCAGGTCGCGTCACCGGCATAACTGCCTGGGGCGGCGTACGAATCTGCCAATAAACGAATGCCCCGTAAATCAACATGAACAAGGCGGCCATTACTGCCAGGACAGGCACAATCGAGCGCTGTCCCGACAGCCAGGGTGTGTACCAGCTTGCCCGTGCGGCATTGTGATGGGCAGGCGCCTCTCCCTCTCTGTTTGAATAGGGGATACCGTCTGATGCGGGCCCCATGATGGGTTCGAGCGATAGCGAATCAGCCAGGGTGGCAGATGGATTGCGCGCGCCGCCGGCCGACTTGTCGCCAGCCTGTTTCAATGCCTTGAGCAGCAGGCTCACCGTGGGTCTCCGGCGGCATCCATGCCGTTATGCCATTGTTCAGGAATGTAATTGGCAGTGGGCAGATAACGTTTATAGAATTTGAGTTCGTCACTATCCAGCGAAGGATTGGTAATGACCGTGGGACGCAAAAAAATCACCAGTTCGGTTTGCCGAACATTCCGCTCCTGCTGGCCGAACAAGGCGCCGATACCTTCCGGACGGGACAATACCGGAATGCCGTCCCGGGCGCGGTCGCTGTCGTCCTGCATCAATCCGCCGAGGATCACGGTCTGGCCGCTGCCCACCTGCAATACGGATTCCATTTCACGCACCTGAATTACCGGAATTTTGTTCTGGATGGTCAAGTTAGGGTTTTGTGTGTTTTGCAGGCTAGGATTGGGGTCGCTCACATCGCCGATTTTGCGCGAAATGGTGGGGCGCACATCCAGTGTGACCATACCGTTTTCTGAAATCTGCGGGGTCAAACTCATCACCAATCCCACTGGTACGGTATTAGCTGTGGTGGTGAAGTTGCCCGCTACTGTTTGTGCGCCGGTGATTGGGGAATATATGGGTTGTTGCCCCTTCACGCTGAAATATACCAGGTTATCCACGACTTTAAGCAACGCGGTTTGGTTGTTCAGCGCCATCAGTTTGGGACTGGACAATACGCGCACATTACCAAAAGATTCCAGCAGGTTGATGGCGCCGCTTATGTTCGGGCCTTTGTAACCGATATTGATGAATGGCTGGAGTGTACCCGCCAGATTGTTGGGGTTGGCCGGGGTCGTCACAAAAAGTCCGTTGCCGGCATTGGCTATTTGAGACCAGTCGATCCCGGCGTGATACTGATCATTGAGATTGACCTCGACAATGGTGGCTTCGATCAATACCTGGCGCTGCGCAGACTGACTGACTCTGTCGAGATATTGTCTGACAACTTGTTGCTGGCGCTCATTACCCAGGATGCTGACGGTGCCAGCGACCGGGTTGACGATCACATCGTTTTTGCTGTCCTGCAACAGGGAGGGGGTATTGTTGCGGAATACTTCTTTATACAGTGTGGGGGCGGCTGCCCCAGCCCGCGCAACGGCCTGGG
>JBDSHM010000145.1:0-2093 GCA_039918495.1 Sulfuriferula sp.
TCCATCGCGGCCAACTGCCGCATGTGTCTGGTACAAGTGGAGAAAGCCGCCAAACCCCTGCCAGCCTGCGCCACCCCGGCCACGGATGGAATGAAGGTGTTTACCAAATCTGAATACGCCGTCAAGGCGCAAAAAGGGGTGATGGAATTCCTGCTGATCAACCATCCGCTGGATTGCCCGATTTGCGATCAGGGTGGTGAATGCAGCTTGCAGGATCTGGCGGTCGGATACGGCGGCAGCAGTTCGCGTTACCAGGAAGCCAAGCGCGTAGTGAAGGAAAAAGATCTCGGTCCGCTGGTTGCGACAGACATGACGCGCTGCATCCACTGCACGCGCTGCGTGCGCTTCGGTCAGGAAATCGCCGGCATTATGGAAATGGGCCAGATAGGGCGTGGCGAACATTCCGAGATCATGCCGTTTATCAGCAAGACCATTGATTCCGAGCTGTCCGGCAATATCATTGATCTATGCCCGGTAGGCGCGCTGACCAGCAAGCCGTTCCGTTATACCGCGCGTAGTTGGGAACTGTCGCGACGCAAATCGGTAAGCCCGCACGATGGGCTGGGCAGCAATCTGATCGTGCAAGTCAAGGATGGCCGCGTAATGCGCGTGCTGCCATTGGAAAATGAAGCGGTCAATGAATGCTGGCTGTCCGACAAGGACCGTTTCGCCTATGAAGGATTGAATTCCGAACAGCGCCTTACCCGTCCGATGCTCAAGCAGGATGGCAAGTGGCTGGAGGTCGACTGGAAGGCAGCGCTGGAATATGTGGCCAATGGCCTCAAGCAGATTCGGGAACAACATGGCGCTGACAGTATCGGCGCGCTGGCGACACCGCACCAGACGGTTGAAGAGCTCTATCTACTGCAAAAATTGATGCGCGGCCTGGGCACCGGAAACGTGGATAGCCGTCCGACTCAGGCCGATTTCAATCTGGATGCAAGTTTGCAGGGGGCGCCATGGCTGGGAATGCCGGTTGCCGACATCAGCAGATTGCAACGGGTACTGGTTGTGGGTAGCACGCTGCGCAACGATCATCCGTTGCTTGCCCATCGTCTGCGTCAGGCCGTCAAGCACGGCGCGCAACTCAATCTGGTGAATCCGGTAGATGACGATTTGCTGACCCGGATTGCCAATAAAGCCATTGTCGCTCCGCAGGCCATGGTCAATATGCTGGCGCAGATTGCGCTGGCATTGGCCGAGGTCACGCAAACCGACCTGCCCGCCGCAATCAAGGCCGTGGTGGCGGATGTCATGGTCGGCGCTGCCGCAAAGGCGATTGCCGCCAGCCTAACGGGTGCGGAGCGGCGAGCCGTATTCATTGGTAACCTCACGCAACACCATCCGCAGTATGCCGAGCTGCATACGCTAGCCGAAATTATCGCGACGCTTTCCGGCGCCAGCTTCGGGTGCCTGGGAGAAGCAGCCAATAGCGTGGGCGCGTACGTCGTCGGCGCGGTGCCATCCAAAGCCGGTCTTAAGGGCGGCCTGAATGCGGCCGCCATGATGGCAGCGCCGCGCAAAGCCTATCTGTTACTGGGCACGGAACCGGAACTGGATTGCAATGATCCGGCTACCGCCATGCGTGCGCTACAGTCGGCGGAGATGGTGGTGGCGATGAGCGCATACAAACACAGCGCCCTGGAATATGCCGACGTGTTATTGCCGATTGCGCCATTCAGCGAAACTTCAGGCACATTTATCAGTACGGAAGGTCGTGTGCAAAGCTTCAACGGAACGGTCAAGCCGCTCGGTGAAACACGCCCGGCCTGGAAGGTATTGCGTGTGCTGGGTACGATGCTCGGCGTTAAGGGGTTCGATTACGATACCAGTGAAGGGGTGCGGCAAGATGCCTTGGGCGGAAACGCCGTACCTGCAGGCGCACTCAATAACAGCTTGTCAAAACCGGTGCTGCAGTCGGCTGCAATTACAGAATCATTGACGCGGATTGGGGAAGTGCCAATGTATCAGGCTGATGCCATTGTGCGTCGAGCCGAGTCGCTGCATCACACGCATGCTGCGGCTTTACCCAGCGCGTCCATGCATTCCGCATTGCTGACCCGTCTGGGTCTTGCCGATGGTGTGATGGTGAC
>JBDSHM010000146.1:0-5279 GCA_039918495.1 Sulfuriferula sp.
CGCAGCGGCGAAGTACGGGTGAACAAGGGGCGGGTGGATGCTGCGCGCAAACTGGAATTGGGCGATGAAATACGCATTCCGCCTGTTCGCGTGGCCGCACCGAAAATGAATCGACCAACGGTATTGGCCAAAGGTGGCATTCGTTTAGTCGAGCGTATTCTTTACCATCATGAAGGTTTGCTGGTGCTCAACAAGCCTGCGGGCATGGCTGTGCACGGAGGCAGTGGAATTAGCCTGGGGGTAATCGAGCAGCTGCGTCTGGAAATGCCGGAGCAGCGTTTTCTCGAACTCGCACACCGTCTGGATCGAGAAACTTCAGGAGTGCTGATGCTGGCGACCAAGCGTAGCGCGTTGGTCGCCTTGCATGACATGATGCGTGCCAACCAGATGGATAAACGTTATTTTGCGCTGGTGCTCGGACGCTGGAACGATGCGCTGCGCCATATTAAACAGCCGCTGCACAAATATCTCAACGCGGAAGGCGAACGCCGTGTACTGGTTAGCGCAGACGGACAGACAGCGCATACCGTGTTTCGGTTGCAGCGAAACTGGGCGAATTACAGTTTGCTGGAAGCCGAATTGAAAACCGGTCGTACCCATCAGATTCGTGTCCATCTGGCGCATGCCGGTTTTCCTATTGCCGGAGACGATAAGTATGGCGATTTCCCGCGTAATAAAATATTGGCCAAGACAGGGCTGAAGCGCATGTTTTTGCATGCGCACAGGGTCACTATCCAGCATCCACTTAATGGTGAAATGTTGATTCTGGAAGCGCCGTTGCCGGCAGCGTTGAGTGATTTTCTAGTACAGCTTGATCGGGACCAATGAATTCAAGACATTTTGATCTGTTGATATTCGACTGGGATGGGACGCTGATGGATTCCACCGGCGCCATCGCAGAATCCATTCAAATGGCTAGCGCAGATATGGGTATGCAGGTGCCCACCAAAGAGGAAGCCAAGCAAATTATCGGCTTGGGACTGGCGGAGGCGCTCCAGACATTATTTCCGGATCTGACGTCAGCGGACTACCCGCATTTGGTGGAACGATACCGGTACCATTTTCTCGGTCAGGATCATACGTTGCCGTTATTCGATGGCGTTGCAGACAGCATTGCTGCGTTGCATGCGGCAGATTACTGGCTGGGGGTGGCGACTGGGAAAGGTCGGAAGGGGTTGGAGCGTGCTTTTGACCAAAGCGGATTACGCAAATTTTTTCATGCGTCGCGATGTGCGGATGAAGGCTATTCAAAGCCGCACCCGGGCATGGTGCTGGAGTTGATGGATTATTGCGGCGTTGACGCTGAACGGACATTGATGATTGGCGATACCAGTCACGATTTGCAAATGGCACTGAATGCTGGAGTGGCGAGTGTCGGTGTGACATATGGTGCGCATTCCCTGGCATCCCTGCAAGCTTGTCAGCCATTGTTTGTTGCCGACGATTTTCAAGACTTGATGGCATGGCTGAACAACTACGCTTGATTTGCGCCAGTTCGGCACTGACTGAAGGGGGTAAGGGTGTTCGTTTTGAACTGCAGTATCTGGGGCAGCCAACACCCGCTTTCGTGATCCGTTACCGTGGCCAGGTGTACGCCTACCTCAACCGGTGCGCTCACATACCAGTGGAAATGGACTGGCAGGAAGGGGCGTTTTTTGATATCTCCGGGTTATACTTGCTATGTTCCACCCACGGCGCGATGTATTTGCCTGAAACAGGGCAGTGCATGGGTGGGCGTTGCGCCGGTAAAGGGTTGGTAAAGCTTGCCGTGCAGGAACATGACGGGAATGTCTATTTAATTGAGGAAACAAATCATGTCTGAACCGGAAAAGACCGGAAACTGGGAACGCGAAGTGCTGGAAAAAGTGGCGATGTCGGCGGTTAGAGAACAGCGCACTGCACGCCACTGGAGCATATTTTTCAAACTGCTGGGTTTCACATTTCTGTTTATTCTGTTGTTTCTGGCATTGGGCTGGATTGGTGATCGCGGCATCCCCATTCCCGGCAAGCATACTGCGGTGGTCGAACTGAATGGCACCATTGCAGCAGACCAGACCAGCGCCGATCAGATTATCAAAGGTCTAGACGCGGCATTTGAAGATAACAACACAAAGGGCGTGATTCTGCGTATCAACAGCCCTGGAGGCAGTCCGGTACAGGCAGGCCAGATTTATGATGAAATCAAGCGTTTGCGCACAAAATACCCGAGCATACCGCTATATGCCGTAGTGGATGATATTTGCGCTTCAGGCGCCTATTATGTGGCGGCAGCTGCAGACAAGATCTATGTGGACAAGGCCAGTATAGTGGGTTCTATCGGTGTGTTGATGGATGGCTTCGGTTTTACAGGGACCATGCAAAAATTTGGCGTGGAGCGTCGTTTACTGACGGCAGGTGAAAACAAGGGCTTTCTTGATCCGTTCTCGCCTGAGAACCCACAGCAAGTTGCCTATGCCAAGACCATGCTGGAGGAAATTCATCAGCAATTTATCAAGGCGGTACGAGATGGGCGCGGAAGTCGGTTGAAGGAAACGCCCGAAATATTCAGTGGACTGGTATGGAGCGGGCAAAAAAGCATAGAACTCGGTTTGACCGATGCGCTTGGCAGTACCGACTATGTTGCACGCAACGTAATTAAAGCCAAGGATATTGTGGATTTCACGCCACAGGAAGGCTTTGCCAATCGCTTTGCCAAGCGTTTTGGTGTGGCAATGGGAAAAAGCATGAACCCGCTGGCTTGGTCGGGTAGTGTTTTGCATTGATACCAGGCGACACCTATCAGCCGATTGCGTGCGCGCAGCACGAGCGACTTGAGTTTGCCGTGCTGCGACGGATTCCACTATGGCTTCGCTATCAGACTGAAGCTGGTCAGCAGCTTGAGGAGTTCATCCTGCCATTGGATGTACAAACCCGCCAAACGGGTGAGTGGCTGGTATTACGCTATGCGAATGGCAATACCGGCGAGCTCAGGCTGGATCAATTGCAATATTTTGAAGAGCGCCCGTCAGCGGGTGGTTCGGATAAAGACTGATCTGGATATTTTTCGTGGCCACTCCTGAACAGTTGTCCCAGTTTCTAGCTGAGGTTGAGCGCCGCGCATATCGACACGCGGCTTTTACCGTGCGCGATGAGCAGGCAGCACTGGATATTGTTCAGGATGCCATGTTCAAGCTGGCGGAAAAATACATTGACCGGCCTGCGGAAGAATACCCGATGCTGTTTCAGCGCATTTTGCAAAATACCATCAGGGATTATTTTCGCCGTCAGAAGGTTCGTAATTACTGGACGACTGCCATTTCTTTTGTCATGCCGGGCCAGAATGACCATTCGGAAGATGAGGATCCACTCGAATATTCACAGCCTACTTCCGAGGCGGATGATCCGGCTAATCAGGTTAATACTGCCCAGAGGCTGGTTATTATCCAGGAGGCGCTGGAAAAGTTGCCGACACGTCAACGAGAAGCCTTCCTGCTGCGTTATTGGGAGGAAATGGATACCGCCGAGACTGCCACGATCATGGGCTGTTCCGAGGGGAGTGTGAAAACACATTGTTCTCGAGCAATTCATGCGCTTTCCAAATACCTGGAAGGCAAGGAAATAACATTATGAATGAAGAAGAATTTTCGAAAAAATTGATCCATCTCGTTGAAGAAGATGTCAACAATCTTCGTCCTGAGGTGGTTTTGCGGCTACGTCAATCCCGCGAGCGTGCACTGGCCCACGCCCAGCAGCATCGCGCGAGTAGTTTTGGCTTATCTGGCAATGCTTTGCATCGCGCATCCTGGTTTTCACATCATCGGGTGATGGGTGCCGCCATACTCTTCGCGGTCATATTGTTGCTGACCACTGGAATATGGCAGATTTCAATGAAACAGCAAACCGACGATGTTTCCGAAATAGATGCCGCATTGTTAACAGACGATTTGCCTGTTCACGCCTACCTTGATAACAGTCTTGTGCAATGGGTAAAAAATCCTTCCCAGCAATAATTTTCTGGCTGTTGCTGGTGCTTTCACCTGTCTGTTTTGCGGCAGGTAAGCATTCTGCACAGGAATGGCGCCAGCTGACTGTTGCGCAGCAGCATGTGTTGGCGCCGTTGGCTGTTCAATGGGATACCATGTCGGCATTACAGCGCTCTCGCCTGATTGCCGTCGCAGAGCAATATCCAAAAATGACCCCGGAAGCGCGTTTTAGATTTCAAAAGCGTATCAAAACCTGGGCGTCTTTAAGTCGTGAAGAGCGCAAAGAAGCGCGTGAAAACTACCGGAAATTCCATCGCCTCCCGGTAAAACAACGTGAAGCCATCAAGCGGCGTTGGGAAGCAAAGCAGCAAACTCGCCAACCAGAAAATCCAGCACCAATCAAACCCTACGATAGGATGCCGGCGCTGACTTTGCCTGTTCAGCCATCGTGATCTGATAGAGACGGCTTAGCTGGGTTTCCAGGTGAGGACGTCCATGCCCTCCGTATCCAGCATGTGTATCAGCGCTATCAAAGGCAAGCCAATCAGCGCATTGGGGTCTTCGCCTGTCAGTTTCTCGATCACCGCTATGCCGAGGCTTTCGATGCGCGCGCTACCTGCACAATTGTAGGGCTGGTCCTTGCGCAAATAAGCTTCAATCTGGGCAGTGCTGAGTTTACGAAACTGTACGGTCGTTGGTACCGACGTTGTATGCATGTTGCCGCTGGCACTGTTGTAGAGTGAAAGCGCCGAATGAAAAACCACACTTTTCCCACTCATCATGTGGAGTTGTGCAACGGCTTTTTCGTGAGAGCCTGGCTTGCCGATCTGCAGCCCATCCACCGTCGCCACCTGATCCGAACCGATAATCAGTGCTTTAGGATAGCTGGACTGCGCTGCTCTTGCTTTAAGTTGCGACAATCGTAAAGCCGTTGCCTCAGGTGTTTCTTCGGGTAAAGGCGTCTCATCCACCTCTGGTGCAATTACTGTAAATGGTATCTGTAGACGCGACAGTAATTCACGCCGATAAGGTGACGTGGAAGCCAGCACAAGCGGTAAATGAGACAAGGCGAGTAGTTATTCCGGTTGAATTTCAAGCAGCGCTTGATCGGGAGTGACGGTATCGCCCTTGACCACATAGAGTGCGATCACCGTACCGGAGATCG
This sequence comes from Sulfuriferula sp., assembly GCA_039918495.1. GTDB lineage: Bacteria > Pseudomonadota > Gammaproteobacteria > Burkholderiales > Sulfuriferulaceae > Sulfuriferula. The sequence goes on from JBDSHM010000146.1 coordinate 5,128, forward strand.
AAGCCTGGATTTCATTTTCCATCTTCATAGCCTCGATCACCAGCACTGGGTCGCCAGCTTTGACTTTCTGTCCGGTGGACACCATCACATCCACAATATTGCCGGGCATGGCTGTCGTTACATGGCCAACATGGCTGGGGCGCGGCCGCCCG
>JBDSHM010000147.1:0-3320 GCA_039918495.1 Sulfuriferula sp.
ACATTCTGCAATTTGGTCAATACTGGTTTACTGTATTTAAGTGGCTAGGGCTCTATGATGTTTACCGCACCGTCTGGTTTGTGACCATTCTGGCGTTTCTGGTCGCCTCCACAAGCACCTGTATTTACCGCAATATGCCAAGCATGTTGCGTGAAATGCGCAGCTATCGCGAACAGGCCAGCGAAAATTCCCTACGTCATTTTCAGCATCATGCAGAATTCACCACCTCGGGCTCTCACCTTGAGGCTTTGTCCCAATACCTGACAGAACAAGGCTATCGTTATAAACAGCGCATATTGGATAACGGCGCCGGCACTTTATTGGCAGCCAAGGTAGGCAGTGTTAACCGGCTCGGATATATCTTCACTCACGCCGCGATCGTCGTTATCTGCCTGGGCGCGTTGATTGACAGCAACATCCCGCTCAAAATTGAACAGACCTTTGGGATAAAGCGTATTGAAACACGCGACATCCCAGAAAGTCAGGTCCCTGCCATCAGTCGTCTCGGCCCCAACAGCCTATCCTTTCGCGGCAATGTCACCATCCCCGAGGGCTCCAGTGCGGATGTGGTTTTTCTCAATATTGCCGATGGTTATATGGTGCAGGATCTGCCTTTCTCCATTGCTCTGAAAAAATTCCACATCGAACATTACAGTACCGGTCAGCCGAAAATGTTTGCCAGTGACATCGCCATTCTCGACAAGGCAACAGGCAAACAGATCCTTGAACACACGCTCACTGTCAATCACCCGCTCATTTATGATGGCATTGCGATATTCCAGGCCAGTTTCGGCGATGGTGGCACCAAGCTGAAAATGAATGGCTGGAACCTGTTCTCGTCCAGCAGCAAGCCTTTCGATGTCAATGGCGCTGTCAACAGCAATACAAAAATAACCGCAGATAATCAGCAATACACACTGGAATTTACTGATTTCCGTCCCTTCAATATCGAAAATACCGGTCAGCTGCCCTCAGGTGAACAGAAAAATAAGGATGCACGCAGCGTAATGGTGGGCAATGCGGTGGGCGACAAAACCAATCTGCACAATGTCGGACCAAGTTTCCAGTACAAAGTACGCGATGCGCAGGGACAGGCGCACGAATACAACAATTACATGCTGCCTTTATTGATCGACAAACGCTGGTACATGCTTTCCGGCGTGCGGAATACGCCTGCGGACCCGCTTCATTACATTCGCTTTCCTCTGGATCAGGATCGGCGTCTGGATGGTTTCATGCGCTTGCGCGGCATGCTGCTTGACCCATCCACGCACGCTGAAATTGCACGCCGATTTGCCGCCGGCGCAATTCAGGGCGGCAATGTTCCGCCCAATGTACGCACCAAATTGGCGGACAGCACCGCCAAGGTACTCGACCTGTTTGCGAAAGGCGGTTATCAGGCATTGTCGGGTTTTATTGAAAAACATATCCCGGCCGCTGAGCGTGACCGTGCAGCACAAACATATCTGAAAATTCTTGAATTATCCTCGTTCGAAGCCTACATCATGGCGGAAGAGAAAGTCGGGGCGCCTGCACCCAAAGCCGACGAGGAAACCGGCTGGTTCATCCGTGATTCGCTGAATAGCATCAGCGACATTTTCTTCTATGGTGCGCCTGTCTATCTGCAACTGGCTGAATATGACCAGATCAATGCCAGCGGTTTACAGTTGACACGCTCACCTGGCGAGAATATTGTTTTTGGCGGCTCTGGATTATTGGTACTGGGTATCTTTGCAATGTTTTTTATCAGGGAACGAAGGTTGTGGTTGCTCGTCAAACCCGGGCAAATCCTGTTTACCATGTCCAGCAACCGCAAAACTTTGGATTTTGAAAAAGAATTCGAGCGCCATAAGCAGCGCATTTCCACAATCGTGAAGGACTGAAGCCATGGAACTGACCCAAACCGCTCCACCGGAATCATTTTTCAAACGCCTGTCGTTGTTCGACTGGCTATTCGCCGTCTTTTTGATTAGCGGCGCCGGCTACGCTTTGAATCTGTATAGCAGCTACATGAACATCTACGACAAAAGCATTTTGCTGGCAGCCGTAGGGGTATTTTCCGTACTGGGTTGGAATTGGAAACCCATTCGTCTGCTGATGATTGGCGTGGCCGTATTGAGTCTGTTCGCCATATCGAATTATCACGGTGACCTGGCGCGCGGCAATCAGGCATTTTTCCTGAAATATCTGTTTGCCAGCCAGTCCGCAATCATGTGGATGAGCGCGCTGTTCATCATGGCAACCCTGACTTACTGGCTCAGCCTGGCCACACGCTCCGAATTCGCAGGCAAGGTCGGTAGCGGACTGACTTGGGCCGCCATCCTGATGGGACTGGTCGGTCTGATGGTGCGTTGGTACGAGTCCTATCTGATTAGCCCGGATGTGGGACACATTCCCATTTCCAACCTGTATGAAGTGTTTATCCTGTTTTCCATCATAACTTCACTGCTGTATCTGCATTACGAACACCTCTACAACAATCGCCAGTTGGGCGCTTTTGTACTGCCCGTGATCAGCGCTGCGGTCGCATTCCTGCTGTGGTACGCCTTTGATCGTCAGGCTCAGGAAATCCAGCCGCTGGTTCCTGCACTGCAATCGTACTGGATGAAAATCCATGTCCCTGCGAACTTCATCGGCTATGGCTCATTTTCGCTTGCCGCCATGGTAGGTATTGCATACCTGCTCGCTTCAAAAGGCATTTTCGCCTCACGTTTGCCAAAGCTGGAAGTGATGGATGACCTGATGTACAAATCCATCGCTGTGGGGTTTGGCTTCTTCACGATAGCCACCATTCTCGGCTCGCTCTGGGCGGCCGAAGCCTGGGGCGGTTACTGGTCATGGGATCCCAAGGAAACCTGGGCGCTGATTGTCTGGCTCAATTACGCTGCCTGGTTGCATATCCGTCTGGTAAAAGGATTGCGTGGCCCGATGTTGGCTTGGTGGGCCGTGGTTGGCCTATTCGTCACCATGTTTGCCTTTCTTGGGGTAAACATGTTTCTGTCGGGTTTGCATTCATACGGCACACTCTGATCTCGCAGCTTACCGCCGCTCGCCAGACGGTGCTGGCACATCGGCAACTGGCAGAAAAAAGCCCCTCGTCATCGACGAGGGGCTTTTTTTTGGGGATTTCTTATAACCCATCAAGTTACGTCAAATACATCCTTGTAGGTAGTGTAATAAGTAATGAATGCCAGTGGCAGCATGATCAGGAAGCCAAGCATCAAGGGCATTGCCGCAATAAAAAACAAAACAAACATGATAATCCCGTAAACCAGAAAAGGCACCATATTTGCCCATGCCGCACGCATGCTGAGCTTCAT
>JBDSHM010000148.1:0-2031 GCA_039918495.1 Sulfuriferula sp.
GCCGAAGGATGGGCAAAAATGGCCCGTCGATATTGAAGGATAATTCAAATGAAAATTCGTACATTGCTTTTCCTGGTGGTGCTGGGATTGATTGCGGTTTTTTCAGCGCTCAACTGGAGTGCGTTCATGGCGCCCACCATACTTTCGCTGGGATTTTCCACGGTTCAGGCACCGTTGGGTTTAATCATGCTCGGGGTATTAATCCTGCTTACGGCGTTCTTTTTGGTCTTTGTGGTGTACCTGCAAACCTCGGTGCTGTTGGATACGCGTCGCCAGGCGCGTGAAATGCAGGCCAATCGGGATCTGATGGAAAAAGCCGAAACGTCGCGCTTTACCGAGTTGCGTACCTTCATGGAAAACGAAATGAAACGGCAAACCGAGCAGAATGCGGCCTCGAAAGCAGCGGTGCTGGCCAGGCTGGATCAGCTTGATCGGGACGTGCTTTCGGCAATCGAACAGTCGGGTAATTCGGTAAGCGCGCATGTCGGTCAGCTGGAAGACCGGCTGGAAAGAGGCGAGCACAGCTTGATGCCGCGTCCGACGTGATTTGTTCAGCCGCATGAAGGAGCGGATAGTCCATGTACATCCCCGAGCATTTCCAGGAAACCGATCCCGAGCGCTTTGCTGCGCTGATTGAGGCCAATCCCTTCGGGATGCTGGTCACGGCGCCTGCAGGCGTGCCGTTCGTCACGCATTTGCCATTTCTCTTTGAGCGCGCAACCGGCACGCAAGGCAGGTTGCTGGGCCACGTTGCGCGTGCAAATCCGCAATGGCAGCATTTTTCATCGGGTCACGAAGTGCTGGCTGTGTTTCACGGGCCGCATGCCTATGTTTCACCTTCCTGGTATGCTTCGCCCGGCGTCCCCACATGGAATTTCGCAGCGGTGCATGTACGCGGCATCGCGCGGATTATTGAAGACAAGACCCGATTCGCTACGCTACTTGAGCAGCTCACCCAAACCCATGAATCGTACGCAGGCAGCACATGGAAGCCTGATTTCTCAAGTGATCGGCATGCGAAAATGCTGGATGCAATTGTTGGATTCGAAATTGAAATCACCGACATTCAGGCCAAGTTCAAGCTGAGTCAGAACCGCTCGTCCGAAGATCGGCAACGCGTGATGAATGAATTGAACCAGTCGCATAATCAAACCGACGTTGCGGTGGCGAAACTGATGTCGGGCACTGACTGAGTCAGCGGGGGTTGCGCTGGCGCTCAATAGTTCGGCGCCACAGCTTCTTGCGACCATCCTTGTGATTCCGCGTCTATACCTGTACGTCAACTTGATGTGCCACAGGAGACCGACATGAAACGCTTTCACGTTCACGTTGCGGTAACGAATCTCGAAGACAGTATCGATTTCTACAGCAGGCTATTCGGTCAGCAACCCAGTAAACAACAAGCTGACCATGCAAAATGGATGCCTGAAGACCCGGGCTTGAACTTCGCGATTTCCGCAAGAGGTCATACCGCGGGTGTCAATCACTTCGGATTCCAGGTCGATTCATCCGCAGAACTTCAAGTGACCAGAGGGTTTGCCGAAGCATCGGCAGCAGGTGCAGTGCTGGATCAGAACGCTGCGACTGGCTGTTATGCGAAAAGCGAAAAACACTGGATTATCGATCCGCAGGGGATTGCCTGGGAACACTTTCATATGGCCATCCATGAGCTGGATTCCCCGGCATTCGGTAACCCGTGGTCGAATAATGTATAAATCGGAGTGCTATATTGATCGCAATCAGTATGAATACCGCGTGGAGCTAAAAGACATCATGAATATTACGGATTTGATAAAAGTATGGGGAAGTTCGGCCAGTGGTCATCTGACCGCGAAGACGTATCAGGTCCGTTTGCCGCTTCAGGATGCTGCAAAAATCGCCGCGCTGGTGGAAATGTACCCGCGCCGCAATGAAACGGAAATTATTACCGAGTTATTGACGGCTGCATTAAACGAGCTTGAACGTGCCATGCCTTATACCCAAGGCCCCAAGGCGATTGCACACGATGATCAGGGTGATCCGATTTACGAG
>JBDSHM010000149.1:0-4171 GCA_039918495.1 Sulfuriferula sp.
TGAGGAAATACACGTGTTGCAGATCGTTCGGGAAGCACTGTCGAATGTCGTGCATCACGCCAAGGCCCGGCAAGTAAAAGCCATCGTTACCTTTGATAGCGACGGCATATTGTCAGCCACAGTGGAAGACGACGGAATCGGCTTCAATGGCGCTCCGGACATGCACCATTACGGCATGGCCATCATGCAGGAACGCGCGCGCAGTTTGGGGGGGAAACTCGAAACGGAAAACCGTGCTACAGGAGGAAGTCGTGTGTCACTAAGCTTCAAACCAGCCGCCAGCAACGAGCCGGCGCCGGTACAACTGCATGGGCTTTCAACATGAGCACGGCAACAAATTACTCAGTATTGATCATCGACGATCACCCCCTGTTTCGCAAAGGCGTGATCCAACTCATCGGCATGGCTGAGGAATTCCGCGTCATCGGCGAGGCCTCTAGCGGCAAAGAGGGTGTCGAACAGGCCCATGCCCTGCAGCCAGACTTGATATTGCTCGACCTCAACCTGAAAGACATGAGCGGTATCGACGTGTTGAAGACGCTGAAAACAAAGGACTCTGACTGGCGCATCGTCATGCTCACCGTATCGGACCACTCGGACGATCTGATCGCCGCGTTGCGCGCCGGCGCCGACGGCTATCTGCTAAAGGACATGGAACCGGAAGATCTGCTGGCCAGTATCCGCACGGCAGCGCAGGGGCGCTTGACCCTGACGGATGGCCTGACTGGCATGCTGGCTCATGCTCTGCGCCAAGAGGCGCGTCCCAACACACCTCAGGAAGCCGGACTTACCGAACAGGAAACGAATATTCTGGAGCAGGTCGCTACCGGAAAAAGCAACAAATTGATCGCACGGGAACTCGGCATCACCGAAGGCACGGTTAAGGTCCATATCAAGCATCTGCTGAAAAAGCTCAATTTACGCTCTCGTGTCGAAGCCGCTGTGTGGGCCGTCGAGAGAGCAGGACGTAACTGACTGGAGCAAAGCAAACGCACGCCCGGGATTCCGCCGTCCTTCCGGCAGTCTGCCTGATCCGAGTCGCGCATCCTTGGTGTTATGGCTTGTTATAGCATCCTGGACAGATCGAATACTATATGCACCAGCACGGCAGGCAACTCCGTCAGCGCGGTCACCACCAGGGCGATCAATATCCATTGGATTGAAAGTCTCAATTTACCCTGCCTTCGTACATCTTTCTGCAAACGTTGGTGATGAGGATATGAACTCCCGCACACCAGCCTCTATCAAAAAAAGACAGCACACCAAGTACTGCCCTCTAGCGACGCGTGAAACGAATTACAATGTTTCCGGGTTGGCGTTCGACATATTTCACTTCGACTGTTCCGCCATAGCGCTGATGCATTTGATCGATTAGCGGCAACGGGTCGTGATCGTTGACGAATTGCATGACCTCTCCCGGGCGCAAAGTATCCAAGGCACCAAATATGGCCGCGTGTCGGAAACGCTTGGCGACACTGCGGGCATCGAAAAGATGAGGTTGTTCATCAAGAACCGGTAAATTCTGAAGCATGATCAGTCTCCTTATACGCTTATCGATTTGCTTGATCGGCCAAGCATATATAACAAAGTCCGGTACGCATTTTCAGCCGTAGTAATCGGACATAAGACGCAGCGAGTCACCCATATTGCTTGCGCGGGCGAACCAGAGTGCAGCCACTTCCTCAGGCAGGTGATCATTTAGCGTCTCCTGAAATAGTTTTAACCAATCGTCAATGAGAGCATGGGTCACTCCAACGGGCATATGCTTCTCCGCGACCCGATACCTATCTTGACGATAGGCTGGCCCACCCAGGCTCAGCCACCAGAAATGGGTGAGCCGTGTCTTATGCTCGTCCCAATCGGTCACTCTGCCAAAAGGCCCGGCCAAAGTCGGATGGCGCCGCACACGCCCGTAAAAATCATCCACCACTGCTGCGATTTTGGCTCGGCCGATCAGGGCATAGGTATCCCGAAGCCTTGCGGCCGGGATATCGCTTGTGAGTACCCCATTGTCCATCATTTTTCCACTTAGCTTTTCAGCCTCGGCGCCGAGCCAAGCGCAAGTTCCGGGTTGTAGAGGTATTCGATATTTCCCGCCTCGACCTCTTTGAGGTAAGCCTCGAAAGTTTTCTTGGCTTCGGTCCAGGAAATACCCATTTTTTCCACCAGTTCTTCGCAGGGTGAAGCATGCCATTGCAGTTGTACAATCTTTAATGGGTCCGCACCGCAAGCCAGCGCTGCGAACTGAACATCAGCCATGACCGGCACGGTGAAATTGTAGTCGTGCGCCTTGCCAATCCACTGGTTCTTGTCCATGGTGGTGATGCAGCCTGTATCGTTGCCAAGCAGCACGTCAGCATTGGCCTCCTCCCTCACCACGCGGATCTTGCGATCCATGGTGAAGGAGCGGACGAATTCCCGTTCGGAGATGATATGACGGAAGCCGAAGCCGCAGCAGTCGTACCAGGTGGAGTAGTCGATCAGCTGCGCACCCAGCGCCAGTGCGATGGAACTGCCCACGGCAGTGCGGTTGCCACCCAGCACGCTGGGGTCGTAAATCGCGTCTTCCTGTACCATCTTGTAGTAATGGCAAGCCGGGTGGAAGGTCACGCGGATGTTGGATACGTCGATGGTCTGCAGTTCCGAGGCGATGCGATTGCGCATCACGTGCAGCCATTCGGAGTAGTGGACAACCTCCTCCGGAATCACCAGCTTGCCGTCCACCAGACGCCCCAGCTTGCCGAGGATCTTGGTAACGCGCCCACGCAGTTCAGCGGATTCAATCAGGTATTTGCGGATTTCCTTGTAGTTGCCGAAGGAGGTGCCGCAATGCACCAGCGGGAAGAAGTGACCCGCCTCAAAACCATGCTGCTTGCCGGAGATATAGGCCTGGTGGAAGTTGCGCAGGAACACGGCCGCCAGGGATTCGACGTTGCCGATGCCGGACCCGTGGTAGTTCCAGGCGGTACAGGAAGTCTGGTCGGTTTCGTCGAGGTAGTCTTTACCGGGCTCGAAACTGAACTTGTTCATGAGCCACATCAGGGAGGTGGGATAACCGGGAATATTGCCGCACTGTCCGCACGATTTGTGGTGCCACAGTTGATTGGTGGGGATGCGTTTGGTCCAGCCGAACAAGGTCTGTACCTCAACCGGTTTGTGTGCGTCGGTAATGCGATGGACGATGATCTGCCCATCCTTCTCCAACTCCCACATGTGGTCGCGAATATCGTCCATGCGCTCACCGAGATCAACGCTGCGCTTATCTACGTGCTTGCGCACCCATTCGGTGGCCTTCTCGGCATCCGCATTGGATAATTTCGCGTCCTGAAAAAACGAGCCGTGGCCGGCAATACCTTGATTTACTCCAGCTACATCGTTACTTGTTTCCATGGATTGACCTCCTTGAGATAAAGGCCACGCCGCTCAAGCACGGTCAGCGATTTGACCTGTTTCATCCCCTAGTGGGAGCATTTCTGACATTGCCTGCTGAACCCGACCGCACTATCGATCCTGCAGCATACCGCCTTCAGCGGTATAAGATATACTATAGATACATCTTTTAACGTGGTCAAGTTATCACCCATAGCAGAGACTGGAACCCTGGACTACCCAGCAGACTGAATAGGGCACGGTTTACCACCACCGTCGTCATCAATTCGCCCAGCTCCTGCCGCCACTGCCTGTCGTAGTCGCTCCTTTCCAGCAGACTGCGGGCGACCAGTTTGGATTATGAATTTTCTTTGCCAGTTATGCAATAGTTCCGGTGGCTGCTCAAAAAATCGAAAATTTATATCTCTTTTTCTTTAAATTGCCTACCGTAAAACCTTTGCCAGAAAACCAAGCCTCCGACTCATCTACCATATCAGGGTTGCCACAGAGATAGACCATATCCTGATCTGAATCAGACTCAAGTTTTTCAAACATTGTTTGAACCCGCCCATAATTCTCCCAGGGTTGCGGAGTATCCGGCATCTGGAGGCTATAGCAGGCATAAAAACTGAATCCCGGATTGCTTTTTGTTAGTGCTTCAAATTCGGCGCCATAGAGCAGTTCTTGTGGGAAACGTGCCCCCATTACCAGCACTACCTTCAGTTTAGGGGTTGCCCGCATACGTTTTTCCAGCTCCGGCAGCATGGCGCGATACGGGGCGACTCCCGTGCCCGTCCCTACC
>JBDSHM010000150.1:0-5388 GCA_039918495.1 Sulfuriferula sp.
GCGAATAGACCCGTTCCGGGTGAGTCATCAAGAAATGCAATAGACGAAATTCAGTCGGGCCTAATTCTACCGCCGCGCCATTACCGGTAACGCGATGACTTACCGGATCCAGACTCAGACCGCGTATTTCCACTTTATCCTCGGTCATCTGCGGCGCGCGACGCCGCAATACAGCCTTGATGCGTGCCGACAGTTCTCGTGGCGAAAAGGGTTTGGTGATGTAATCGTCTGCCCCGGTTTCAAGGCCAAGCACTTTGTCGCGTTCTTCGCCACGCGCCGTCAACATGATGATCGGCACATTCTTCATGCGTACGTCCGCGCGAAATTTCCTGGCCAGATCAATCCCGTTCATGCCCGGCAGCATCCAGTCCAGCAATACCAGGTCAGGCAAGTTGTGTTTCACCATGCCAGCCGCAATCTCGGCTGAATCTGCGCACAGCACGCTATGCCCGGCCTGAGTGAGGTTAAACTTCACCAGTTCCTGGATTCCGGGTTCGTCTTCTACCAGCAATATCGTCGCAGCCATGTTTGTCCCCAATTAGCCATTCAATAGTAATGCATGTTATGACAGCCTTGTGACAAACGCGTGACAACACCGAAATAATGTATCACCTTTTGTTTAGCCCCTGTGTCGGTTATGATTCCGGCTGTTTTCTCTGATTATTTTCATGCCATGGACAACTCTACCCACTTTGGCTTCAAGACCGTTGCCGAATCCGAAAAAGCGGCCAAAGTTGCCGATGTTTTTCATTCCGTCGCACTGCGCTATGACGTCATGAACGATCTGATGTCGGTCGGGTTGCATCGCGTCTGGAAGCGCTTTGCAATCGAGACTTCGGGTATTAGGCCTGGCAATCGCGTTCTCGACGTGGCGGGCGGCACCGCCGATCTTACCCGGCTATTCCTGAAAAAAGTGGGAAGTTCAGGACAGGTCTGGCTCACCGACATCAACAGTTCGATGCTCAGCGTAGGGCGCGACCGCATGCTGGACGAGGGGCAGGCAGTGCCAGTGGCGCAGTGCGATGGCGAAAAACTGCCCTTTCCGGACAATTATTTCGACTGCGTCAGTGTGGCTTTCGGCCTGCGTAACATGACCCACAAGGAGCTCGCGCTGGCCGACATGTATCGCGTGCTACGCCCCGGCGGGCGTCTTTTGGTACTGGAATTCTCCAAAGTATGGAAACCGCTGGCACCGATCTACGATGCTTACTCATTCAAGCTGCTGCCATTCATGGGCAAACTGGTCGCCAAGGATGCCGACAGTTATCAATACCTGGCCGAATCCATCCGCATGCATCCGGGTCAGGAAGAACTTAAAACCATGATGGAACACGCCGGATTTGCCAAAGTGGACTACCACAACCTGAGTGGCGGTGTGGTTGCTTTGCACAAAGGCTACAAGTTTTAATGCTGTCACGCCTGGCTGCCGGCGCGGGCCTGCCACCGCTCAATCACCTGCTCCAGGGTGCGCCTTGGGCGCGAGAACGTCTGGCACCATGGGCCGGGAAAACAGTCAGCATCGATCTGTTTCCGCTCAACTTCACGCTAACCATTACCGAAGCCGGGGGTTTTTCTGCGGCCGAGGTTGACGCAGTCCCTGACGCCCATATCGAACTGAACCCTATGCAGGTAGCGCGTCTGGCAATGAAGGATCCGGCCGCATTTCATCATGTCATTATCGATGGCGATGCCCAGTTTGCTGCTACATTGGGCAGCATTTTTCGCGAACTGGATTGGGACGCAGAGGCAGATTTGGCGCGCTTGACTGGCGATATTGTCGCGCATCGCATCATGAATAGTGCGCGCAGCATACAGGCCTGGCAACGTCATGTGGCTGACAGCGCCCAGCAATCACTGGTTGAATTTATCAGCGAAGAGCGCCCTCTGCTTGCCAAACCACGGCACGTCACGTCTTTTATTGCCGAGGTGGATAGCGTGCGTGACGACACTGCGCGCTTGGAAAAACGTCTGCAACTCCTCACCGCGCAACGCAACCATAACTAATGCGAATTTTACGTCTGATCACCATTGTCTGGGTTGCGCTGCGCTTTGGCCTGGATGAATTTTTTCTCGGCCACGAGCGCGTACGTACACTGCGCTGGCTGGTCAAAACCACCCTATTTTGGCGCAACCTGTCCGAGCCGCGTGCTGTTCGGTTGCGTCAGGCGCTGGAAGCGCTCGGTCCGATTTTCGTCAAGTTCGGTCAGATGCTATCGACCCGCCGCGACCTGATGCCGCCGGATATTGCCGACGAACTGGCGCGCCTGCAGGACCGTGTTCCGCCATTCTCTGCCGAGGAGGTGCGCACCACTTTGCAACGCGTCTACGGCAAACCGGTGGAACAGGTATTTACCCAGTTCGATGCGCAACCCATTGCTAGCGCTTCCATGGCGCAGGTGCATTTCGCCGTTCTGCAGGACGGCACCGAAGCTGCCGTCAAAATCCTGCGGCCTGGTATCGGTGCCGTCATTGAGCATGACCTTGGATTGCTGGAGGCGGGCGCCATTCTGGTGGAAAAACTGTTTGCCGACGGCCCGCGCCTGCACCCGCGCGAAGTCGTGGGTGAGTTCCGCAAAACGCTTACCGATGAGCTGGATTTGATGCGCGAAGCCTCCAACTGTTCGCAGTTACGGCGTAACTTTGAAAATTCCGATCTGCTCATCGTGCCCGAAGTGTATTGGGATTATTGCGAACCCGAAGTGATGGTCATGGAACGCATGAAAGGCGTGCCCATCAGCCAGATTGAATTGCTGCGAGAAATGGGGGTGGATATCCCCAAGCTGGCCATGGCCGGCGTGGAGATTTTCTTCACCCAGGTTTTTCGCGATACCTTTTTTCATGCCGACATGCATCCCGGCAATATCCAGGTAAACGCGCGCGGACAATATATCGCGCTGGATTTCGGCATCATGGGTACGCTTACCGAAGTAGACAAGAATTACCTTGCACAGAACTTTCTGGCATTTTTTCAGCGCGATTATCGAGCCGTGGCACAGGCGCATGTGGATGCAGGCTGGACGCCGCCGGAAACGCGCGTCGATGAATTCGAGGCAGCCATCCGCGCAGTATGCGAACCGGTGTTCGACCGGCCATTGAAAGAAATCTCCTTCGGTAAAGTGCTGCTGCGTCTGTTCCAGACCTCACGCCGTTTCAATATGGAAATCCAGCCGCAACTGGTTCTGTTGCAAAAAACCCTGCTCAACATCGAAGGTCTGGGACGCCAGCTGGATCCGGACCTGGATTTATGGAAAACGGCCAAGCCGTTTCTGGAACGCTGGATGAACGAACAAATGGGCTGGCGCGGCGCAATCAAGTCCCTCAAACAGGAAGCACCGCGCTGGGCGGTATTGCTGCCGCAGTTACCGCGTCTGGCGCATGCTTATCTCGGCCATAACCGCAGCGCTGATCTGGCAGCGCTATCCAAACAATTGGCAGCCGGTCAGTCTCGTCAGCAAAAAATGCTAGCGCTGATTGCGTTATTGCTCGCCATTCTGGCCGCTCTGGCCGGGTATACCTTATTCAGACATTAACTGGGGGGACCATGCTGATCTGGTTTGTGATGCTGTATTTATCTATCTCCATCGGCATCGGTCTTTACGCTGCCACCCGCGTACATAGCGCCAAGGATTATGTCGTCGCCGGACGTTCACTGCCCCTCTATATCGTTACCGCGACGGTATTCGCCACCTGGTTCGGTTCGGAAACAATACTCGGCACGTCTGCAAGCTTCCTGCAGGATGGCCTCAAGGGTATCGTCGCCGATCCATTTGGGGCCAGCATGTGTCTGGTGCTGGTTGGACTGTTTTTTGCACGCAAGTTGTATCGCATGAACCTGCTTACCATCGGCGATTATTATCGGCAGCGTTATGGCCGTACGGTCGAATTGCTCACCAGCCTGGCGATTGTGGCTTCTTATCTGGGATGGGTTGCGGCGCAGATCACCGCATTGGGATTGGTTTTTTCCCTGCTCACTCACGGCAGCATCAGCGCGCATGACGGCATGATTATCGGGGCCAGCATCGTACTGGTGTATACCCTGTTCGGCGGCATGTGGTCGGTGGCGCTCACCGATTTTTTCCAGATGATCATTATTGTTGTCGGCATGTTGTACATTGGCTGGCTGGTAAGCGGTTATGCCGGCGGGGTCGGCAATGTGGTAAGCCATGCCCACACAGCCGGTAAATTCGAATTCTGGCCCAAACTGGAAACACGCGACGTATTGGCCTTTGTCGCTGCCTGGGTGACCATGATGTTCGGCTCGATTCCGCAGCAGGACGTATTCCAGCGCGTCATGTCGGCGCGCAACGAAAATACTGCGGTAACGGGCGCTGTACTGGGCGGCAGCCTGTATTTTTTGTTCGCCTTTATCCCGATCTTTCTGGCTTACGCCGCCATTCTCATTGATCCGGTCACTTCCAATACCCTGCTTGGTACACATCCCCAGCATATTCTGCCTGATCTCATACTCAATCACACACCGGTATTCGCGCAGGTCATGTTCTTCGGCGCGCTGCTGTCCGCGATCATGAGCACGGCCAGTGGCACCTTGCTGGCACCGTCGGTGACTTTTACCGAGAACATCATCAAACCTTTTATCGGCCATCTCAGCGACCGCCATCTGCTCTGGGCCATGCGCGCTGTGGTGGTCGGGTTCGCCTGTATTGTAACGCTATTCGCGCTCGGCTCGAATGCCAACATCTACAAGATGGTGGAGAATGCTTACAAAGTCACGCTCGTAGCGGCTTTCGTTCCGCTGGTATTCGACCTGTACTGGAAGCGTGCCAACACCCAGGGCGCGCTTTTTGCCATCGTGCTAGGCGTCTCGTCGTGGCTGCTGCTGGAAATTTTCCACCCGGACGGCGTGTGGCCGCCTCAGTTGTTTGGGTTGTTGATGAGTCTGGCGGGGATGCTGGTGGGGTCTTTGATAAACCCGAAGCGTCGCGTTTGATCGTCAGTGTTTTGTCAGGAATTTTTACAGCCTCGCTTGGAACTTCCCGGATGAACTGCAGCTTCCCACTCCGGAAGTATTTAACATTATGTATTTAAATATAATTTATTTTTAGGTTTCCTGTTGGCATGGGTAATGCTTAATGACAGGTTAAGGGCAGTACGATAGTAATTTAGGAAAATTAAAATATAGAAATCGTGTCTGACCCAATCCGTTATTATTTTTTAAGGAGATGTAAAATGAAAAAATTGATACTTGCTTCCAGCATGGCCGCCTTATTTGGCTTAGCTGGCACGGCCAGTGCTCACTTGGTAGGTTTTGGCTGGAATGATAATGGCAACGGCACGGTCACCTTCTTGGGGGAACATTGGCATGGAGCACTCAGTTCGCCTTACAGCGATAACTCGGGCGTCAGGATTGACGGAATACTTTTCCAATGG
>JBDSHM010000151.1:0-6179 GCA_039918495.1 Sulfuriferula sp.
CACCGTACCGGCAATGAATGGTGCATCTATCCGCTCTATGACTACACCCATTGCGTATCCGATGCACTGGAGCATATCACCCACTCAATCTGCACGCTGGAATTCGAAGACCATCGTCCGCTATACGACTGGGTGCTTGACCAGCTGCAACCGCTGATCGGCTGGCACCCGCAGCAGATCGAGTTCTCGCGCCTCAACCTCACCTACGTGGTGCTGTCCAAGCGCAAGCTGATCGATCTGGTGGAAGGCGGTCATGTCGATGGCTGGGACGACCCGCGCATGCCTACCTTGGTGGGCGCGCGTCGACGCGGCTTTACCGCAGCGGGTTTCCGCCTGTTCACCGACCGCATCGGCGTGTCCAAGGCGGATTCGTGGATCGACATGAGCGTGCTGGAAGACTGCATGCGCGAGGATTTGAATATCGCCGCCGAACGCCGCATCGCGGTGCTCAATCCGCTCAAACTGGTGATTGATAATTACCCGGAAGGTCAGAGCGAAGACTGCTTCGCGCCCAACCACCCGCTCAAGCCCGAGCTCGGCAAACGCGCCGTGCCGCTGTCGCGCGAACTGTGGATCGAGCGCGAGGACTTCATGGAAACGCCGACCAAGGGCTATTTCCGCCTGTTTCCGGGCAACAAGGTGCGCTTGCGTTACGGCTATGTGGTCGAATGTACCGGCTGCGACAAGGACGCCGACGGCCACATCACCGCAGTGCACTGCACCTATCTGCCCGATACCAAATCCGGCACGCCGGGCTCGGACAGCGTCAAGGTCAAAGGCAATATCCACTGGGTCTCCGTCGCCCATGCCTACCAGGCCGAAGTGCGTCTGTACGACCGCCTGTTCGCCGCCGCCAATCCCGGTGCCGGAGACCGGGATTACAAACTCGATCTCAACTCGGATTCCAAAGCGGTCATCAGCGCCTGTCTGGAACCCTCGCTCAAAGGCGCGTCAGCCGAGGATATCTTCCAGTTCGAACGGCATGGCTACTTCGTTGCCGACCGGGTGGACAGCCAACCGGGCGAGCCGGTATTCAACCGGACGGTAACGCTGAAGGATTCCTGGGGAAAACAGGGCTGAGAGGATGAATGTTCTGATTCGGAAAGCCGCCGAGGGCGCTCAGCCGAATCAGGAAAGAAGCCACTCTTCGCGTTCAATACTCAAACGCTGTGAACATGCCTCGAGGTGCGCGGGGAGTTCGGTTGCGGGTACCGGCCTGCTAAACAAATAGCCTTGCATGGTATTGCAGCGCCTATCCATCAAAAAGCGCATTTGCGAAGCCGTCATCACGCCTTCCGCCACGACCTGCAACCCCATGTTGTGTGCCAATGCAATGGTGGCGGTGACTATAGCGGCATCGTCCGGATCGAGGATCACATCGTGAATAAAAGATTTGTCGATCTTGAGCGTGTGAATGGGGAGCTTTTTCAAATAAGCCAGGGACGAATAACCGGTGCCAAAATCGTCAATCGAAATCGAGATGCCGATATCCCGAATTTCCTGCAAGGTTACCAGTGATATGTCGATATTTTGCATCAAACTGGTTTCTGTAATTTCCAGTCCTAGCCAGCGCGGATCGAGTTCGGTGGCGTCGAGCACACGCTGCAGAATAGCAGTGAATTCCGCCTGTGCGAGTTGTTGAGCGGACAGATTCACTGACATTTTCAAAGGCACCAGCCCCTGCTTCTGCCATATCCGATTTTGTCGGCAGGCAGTCTCCAATACCCATTCTCCGAGGTCGCAAATGACGCCGATTTCTTCGGCCAAAGGAATAAAATCTTCGGGTGCAATCAGGCCACGCTCCGGATGTATCCAGCGCACCAGGGCTTCCACACCGACCGGGCTGCCCAGCTGCGCATCAATAATCGGCTGGTAATGCAATACAAACTCATTGCGTTCCAACGCACGCTTCAAACTGCTTTCGGTTAGCAGGCGCTCAAGCATTTTGACGTTCATTGCCGGATTAAAAAAGCGGAAGGTTCCCGCACCCAGTTCCTTGGCCTGATACATTGCCAAATCGGCATGTTTGAGCAGCGTGACGGCATCCGTGCCATCTTTGGGGTAGACGCTGCCGCCGATGCTGGTCGAGATGGTGAGCTCGTGACCGCCTAGCTGGAACGGTTCTGCCACCACTGCCAAGAGCTCATTCGCCACTTGCGCCACCCTGTCGCCTGATTCGATATCTTCCAGCACGACGACGAATTCGTCACCACCAAGGCGTGCCACCGTATCGCCTTCCCGTACGGCCTGCCGCAGACGTTCAGCCGTCATCTGCAACAACAAATCTCCTTTGTCATGTCCAAGGCTGTCATTGACGATTTTGAAACGGTTCAAATCCATGAACAGAATGCCGAACTGATGCGCGTGACGCTGTTCGATGGCATGTCGTAAACGGTCATCCAGCAAATTGCGGTTGGGCAGTCCGGTCAAGGTATCGTGCGATGCAAGGTAGGCAATATGGCGTTCATAATTGACCGATTCGGTAATGTCGCGCATGAGGCCAAACACCCCGACCACTTTCTGCTTGACGATCGTCGGAACGTAGGCCAGATCGACCTCGATGCTGGTACCATCCTTGCGCTGAAGTTGGGTGCGAAAGTTTTGCGGTATGCCTTTTACGGCCTGTTGAAAATGGGCTTGATTGCGCTGCTTCTCTTCCGCCGTCACCAGCGTACGCGTATCCAATTGCTGAAGTTCGGCCGCTGAGTACTGCGTAAGTCGCAGCAGGGCGCGATTGCCTTCGATAAACCGTCCTTCCAGGTCGCGGGCCAGTACGGCATCACTGTGATGATCAAACAGGGAGCGGAAACGCTGTTCGCTTTCTTCCAATCGCATGGATGCCTGCTTCAGTGCCGTAATATCCCGTCCCACCCCGGTGAAATGCCCTTGGCCGCCAAAACTGGATGAGTTCCACAGCATATATACGATATCGCCGTTCTTGTGCCGGTAGCGATTTTCGAAGTTTCTCACCGGTTGACCGGGTGCCAACGATTGCATGGCGGCAAAACTGCGCTGCCTATCTTCAGGCAGAATGAAATCAAATATTTTTCGGCCGATTATCTCATCGGGCTGATAACCCCATATGGAAGTCGCCGCCTGGCTGATTTGGAGCACACGTCCGTCGGAGTCAAACAAGGCAATCACATCGATCGAATACTGCATGATGGTCTGACTAAGCTCGATCGCACCGGTCAAATTTTCTTCCGCCAGACGCCGTTGTGCCAGCTCCTTTTCTGCCCGTTGATAAGCATCATGTAACTGCGTTCGACTGATATCGATGGTTTGATTTAATGCATCGGCATGCTGTGCAATTTCCCGCGCTGCGCGGATGTCGCTTTGTAAACCTTGCAACCGGCGTTCCTCAACCAATTTCAACCCTAAAGGACGCAACAACAAGCTTATTAACTGAATGTCTTCCGGCGGGAAATGACCGTGGCCAACCAGTACGCAATTGCTGTGGATATCGGCAATGCCTTCAATCGGGCCTGCTTCGGATATTTGCGTATACAGGCATTCCGGTTGTGCGAGGCAGCCGGCTACAAATTTGTTCCAGAAACGACTTTGACGTAAGGTTTGGGGCAGGCCCAATGCCGGCAACAAGGAAGATACAATTCCATCTTTACCGAAAATTTTAACTTCTGACAGACCATATTCCGTGGCGAGCGCATGAACCGCATCGGCGCGTCGATGCGGTTCATGCAGCGCACTCAATAATCCAATCAGGCGAGCGGGAGTCAAGATCTATTCCGGGAAGGCGCATACCACCGCCGTACAATTATGAAATCCATTGAATTGCCCCTGTACACGCACGATCTGACCATAGGTATTGCAACCTACGTAATTCGGCGATCCGAGGGTAATTTCCACCGCACTCAGTTCATCCATAAAGCTTTGCCCCAAACGCAATCGTGTGGCGGCGCAATCGAAGACCAGGGAACATGCATGTTGGGCATCTCCCAGTGCCGCCTTTGCCGCTTGAACCGCTATAGTGGCAGCATCGCATGAAGAACTGGTGCTCGCGGACATTAAACGCACCGTGGCGCCCACTTCGATTTCTGCTGCGAAGGTAATGGAGCCGTCTTCGTGCAAAAAAAGCGGGACCCGCAATTTATAATTTCCGTTGCCATATACCCCGACCACATTATTCAAAAAAAACGGCATCGGATCGGCGTGATCGAAAACCTGTCCGGTTGCTAATGCAAATTCGCTAAATGCTTCTTCCACGGGAATCGCATTCAAGCTGAACACACGATTGCCTTCCGCCTCGGTCACCCGCATCAGTTCGCCTACTGGCTTCCAGCCATGTGCGGCGCCGATTCCCAATGGTTTATTGGACAGAATTTCCAGCATTACGACCGCATTTTCCAAGGCTTGCGTGCCATAAAACACGTGCGTCTTGCTAAATTTGGCGTCATCGCCCGCGCCACCGCCGAACAATTGATAGGAGCCGCCACTGGCGATATTGATATTGTCGATCAATTCATCGACATAACCGGCCAGTGCATCGGTCAATACCAGGCCGGTACGATAAGCGAATTCAATTTTCTCCATCCCTTTCAGACCTGCCACACATTCATGGGCCGCTGTTAAAGGGCTTTCCTTCAGGCCATGACCTACGGATGCGTTGAAATACATCTCGGGTGCTTTTATCGCCAGAATCGAGGCCGATTGATTGGCGGACGCAGCGCCTGCAAATTCCCCCGCCGATGAACAGCCGACCAGGATTTTTGGATGACATTCGTCCTGAATGGCCTCCAGCAATTGATGGTACTCATAAATGGAAGAGGCAAAAACGATTGCCACATCGGGAGGCGTATCGCCCAGGGCGCTTTTAATTGATTGACCTAATGCTTGGCCTGCCTCTGTCGCATTCGGGAGTGTCGTGTGGCCTTTGGCAACTTGTGTGACTGACTGATTCATAAAGTAATCCGATCATGGAAAAAAACATCAGGGCAATATCGATCAATAGTAGTGGAATCTAACAAAATGGCTCAATACGGCTCTACTACGTTTTTTGTTTTCCATAATGAACCACATGACATCAGGTCAAATGGAACCAATCCTATGAGGTTATTTTGGATCAGTATATTCGTTTGCCTTATATTGTTTACGTCACCCAGCGCACATAACCTGGTTTTTAAAAAAATTTCCGTGTTAACGGAGGCGCTTGAGGATGCCGATTTAAAATGCGGCGAAAAACAGATTATGTGCAATTCAATCAAAACATATATAAAATGTGCTAAATTTACAATTAATCCTGTAATGCATCCAGGAAAAATATATGAACTTGGCAGCCATACCTGACATCGACAAAGCCAGTATCCTTTCCGAGGCGTTGCTGAATGCCGGCAAACATTTGGGCATGAATCAGACACAATTGGGCGAGATTATTGGCAGGAACCGTACCGCCATTAGTCGCGGCGGTATCGATCCCGATAGCAAGGCGGGTGAATTGGCGCTGCTGTTCATTCGCTGTTACCGCGCACTATATGTACTCGTTGGCGGCAACGCCGAGCAGATGCGGCACTGGATGCACACCGAAAACCTGCATACCGGCGGCATTCCGGAAGAGCAGATCAAAAGCGTGCAAGGCCTCACCACGGTGCTGGAATATCTGGATGCTATGCGAGGCAAGCTGTAAGTGATTGACTGGGATACGTGTCTGGCAGCAACCCCACCGTGCCGGCTTTCTGGCGAGTTGCTGCGTCTGGTGGAAAGTCAGGAGCAGGTGGCGACCAATCAACTAGTCAGCTCGCTCGACCGTCAGGCGGTGCTGGAAGACCTGCTGGAGGCGACCAAACCGCGTCGGCGGCCGGGAACCGAGCGCCTGAATTATCTGCTGGCAACGCCGTTTCGCTATCCGCCGCTGAAGCACGGCTCGCGTTTCGGCACACGCAATGCGCCGAGCCTGTTTTACGGCGCGTTGAAAACCGGCACGGTGCTGGCAGAAGCCGCCTATTACCGGTTCCTGTTCTGGTACGGCATGGTCACCCCGCCTGTGGGCAAGCTGGATACCCAGCACACCCTGTTTGGCGCAGAATACCGCACCGACAAAGGGCTGCAACTCCAGCTACCGCCGTTTGTGGCCCATCAGGAAGTATTGCGCAGCCCATCAGACTATGGCGCATGCCAGGCGCTCGGTACCAGCATGCGTACGGCGGGGATTGAGGCATTCGAGT
>JBDSHM010000152.1:0-1911 GCA_039918495.1 Sulfuriferula sp.
ATCCCATTGAACAGCGGGATCACGTTCGTGCCTGCGCCTGCAATAGTAAGCTGTTTGCCATCCAGCAATGCAAATTGCAGCAATGCATGCATATCGGAAGCCGGAACCTTGTCGCGACTGCTCCGCAAATCCGGCAGGTCGTAGGCAGATAAGCTGTCAACCAGCCACACCTCAACCCCATGCGCTGCAAAATATCTGGCCGCCGCTTTCTCATAGCGTTGATCGCCATATTCAGCGCCCATCCATAACAGGCGGTTCCGGCCTTTTGCAGGATATATGCTGTAACTCAGCACCGCACCGGATGGCGACTTCCATTGCTTATTTTGTGCGTGTGTAGCGGCCTGCACCTGGCTACTACCCAATGCAAGCAGCATTAGCAAATAAACGAGCCAGCCCATAGACCGGAATAATTCACTGAACCTCTGACAACGCATGACTGAAGACCTGAAGAGCATTGGGACGTGCAAGCAAAATAACCGCTCTCGTATTCCACCACAATGGTACACACTGCTCAGGCGACACATTCGAAACCCTATGTATTAATCAGCCGGATTAAGTGACGGATGCGTTTCCTCGCTCCATATCAGGACAATCAACCCCGAAACCAGCATGGCAATGGTGACGAACCAGAAACCCGAGTTGATTGCGCCACTCATGTTTGCCACCAACCCTAGCGCCAGCGCACCAATGCCGTAACCCAGATCGCGCCAGAAACGGTAGATGCCGATGGCCGAGCCGCGCCAGTTGGGATGGGCAATGTCACTGACTGCCGCACTCAAATTGGGATACAACAGCGCCATGCCAAAGCCGGTCACTGCAGCTGAGAACGACCACCATGCGACGCTCTCGCCGAATAGCATCATGCCCACCCCGGCTCCGCATATCCACATACCCCACACAATGGGTTTCTGTCTGCCGACGTGGTCGGACAGTTTACCGGTGATGAGTTGGGAACCACCCCAAACGAATCCGTATACACCGACCACCCAGCCAATGCTGGATAGACTCAAGCCATGCTGATAGAGAAACAATGGATAAAATACCCAGATCAACGCATCCACAAATTTTTCCACCATGCCGGCTTGACTGATGGCAGCCATGCGCCGGTCGCGCCAGGTCATCAGGGTAAATATCTCCCAAGTGGTCGGATAGTCGGATATATTGGTCGGGAAGCGCGGTTTCGGTCCTGTGGATACGCCAGCAGCATAGCGTGCGCCCTCTGCCTTGGCCCACGGCAGCGTATCCGCGACCCAGAACCAGGTCAGTACAATCGCCAGAACTATGACCACCAAGCCAAACACCAGCAGCCCCACACGAGCGCCCAGGGCGTGGGCCATGTAGCCCGTGATGATCCCGGCAATGGCGACGCCGACATAACCGGAAAATTCATTCAGCCCGATAGTCAGGCCACGCTGGTCGGGGCGGGTCAGATCCAGCTTGGAAGTTTGTGTCATCGACCAGGTGAGCCCCTGATTGACCCCCAGCAAGACCGTTGCTGCCACTATCCATCCCCAACTCGGGGCATACAGAATCATGAACGGAATCGGCAACGCCGACAGCCAGCCCCACAGCAAGACGCGTTTACGTCCGACACTTTCAGACAGCCGTCCCGCCACAAAATTAAGCGGTCCTTTGACAAAACCGAACGCCACAACAAATGCCATGAGCAGTAGGAATGATCCCTTCGGCACGCCGAATTCGGACTCAGCCAATGCGGGCACCACGGTGCGCATCATGCCCAGCGTCAAGCCGACGAGCAGCACCTGTAACAGTTGGTGTAAAAACTGCACCCGGTTAGCGCTGATACCGTAGCGGTAATCCTGGAATGACGCCTGCTGGGAAGTTGAATCACACATTCATTGATCCCATCAAACGGCAATATTCGCAGCGACGATCTTGTCCATGTCTGCA
>JBDSHM010000153.1:0-2791 GCA_039918495.1 Sulfuriferula sp.
CATTGATGCGGCTTCCGGCTTTCCATGCGTTCAGCTGATTGGCTATGTAAGTGGCATTCTGTCCCGCAATACTCGGGAAATGCGGCGGGATGCCGGTACCGTTTACACCATGGCAGGCGAAACAGGCAGGCATGCCTTTATCCCAATCACCTTGATGCGCCAATTGGGCGCCACGAGTCGATTGGGCTGTAGCTGCCGGGGCAGGGCTGGAGCCGGCTTTCCAGGCTGGCAGACTGGCATAGTAATCTGCCACATCGCTTATCTGGGTTGTACTTAGTGTATTGGCGATGGGACCCATCAATGGATTTTTACGCAATTTTGCTTTGAAATCCGTCAGCTGCTTGACCAGGTAATCCTTGTTTTGCCCCGCCAGTCGCGGGAAACCAGCTGCGGCCTGCCCTTCACCGTTTGCGCCATGACACTGCATGCATGCAGCGCCAGAACCGGTGCCTTTTTGCGCTATTGTCGCCCCTGCCTGCGCATCGGCGTGGCTCAGATTGACCTGAGTCGACATGAGCAAGGCAAGTAAGATTTTAGCTGGTGAGCCCTTCACCAATTTCATTTGGTTCCCCATTTCGTCATTCATTCACAAGATATTGTGCATCACGGTTTTTACCATATTGAAACATTTCTGGAATAGGGCGAGGCACCATAAATTCAATGCTTAATCCCGTATGCACAATATCGATACAGGTCTTATACCCCCCGGCCACTGATTACTCTGAGCAGGATTACTACTATGGCAATCACGAGCAGAATGTGAATGAATCCTCCCAATGTGTAGGAAGTAACCATACCCAGCAACCATAAAATTATTAATATAACAGCGATCGTATATAGCATGACAATACTCCCTCATTAATGATTTGTAATTAAATTGGATACCCAAAGCAGGGGAAAATCGGCGAAGGCTTTGAACTATCCTTCGCCGGACAGCGATTATTTAATAGCCAACTTATTTCCCGAACTTGGCCTTGGCCTGGTCGATGCAATGATCCTTGGTAGTGCCGGAATAGGTATCGCATTTTTCCTTGGCAACAGCGTAATCGGCATCATGTTTGTCGCTGTTTGCATCGTGGCGGGCATCAGCGTTTTTTTCCTTGGCTTTCATGTTTGCTTCAGCTGACGAATTGTTTGCTTTCGTATCGGCCTGTATGGTTTTCATCTGAACTTTGGCATCGGCCTTGGCATGGACATGGGCAGCCTTGGCTTCCTTCATGCATACATTTTTTGCATTCCCTGATTTGTCATCGCAGCGCTCTTTGGCCACTTTGTAGTCGGCATCCGCTTTAGTCATTAAAGCCTTGTAATGCGTTTTTTCGGTGGGATCGTTTTTCGCTTTCAGTTCGGCCTCAGCAACATCCTCATTGCCTTTTGCTTCAGCTTTGCAAATATCTTCCGCATTACCGGAAAGAGAATCGCATTTCTGTTTGGCGGCTTTATATTCGGCCGAAATTTTATCCTTGCTCGCTTTGTATTCGCTTTTTGACATGGTATTCGCCATACCGGCACTACTTAAAGTGAGTAAAGCGGCGGCAACAAGTACGGTAAGATTATTTTTGTTCATGATTGAATTTCCTTTAATAGTTGAGTGAATGTATTAATCGAGCATTTTGACGCTAGAGCCTTCCTGGTTTTTAGCCAGATCGTTCGCGTACTTCCGAGCGTCGTCAGCGCTATCGAAAGAAGCGAGTGATTTTTCAAAACCTTCTTCGATTACCTCCCACTGCCCAGATTCGGCATGCTTCACACAAAAAACGGTAGAACCTTTTTGATCAAATCCCATGAGTCTCTCCTTTAAGGTAATTTACCAAAGTCAATGGCTGTGGCCATTAACCGAAAGAAATATAAACAAAGGCTTAATTCAAAATATCAATGAGGGGAAATATCTTTGTTCCGTTCCTCGAATTCCTTTATTTGCTTTTCAGCGTCATCCTTGCTGACGCCATATGCTTCCTGAAGCTTGCCAGCGAGTTCTTCGCGTTTACCATCGATTTGATCGAGATGATCGTCGGTAAGCTTGCCCCACTGCTGCTTTACATTACCTTTGAATTGTTTCCAATTTCCTTTTGCTATATCCCAGTTCATACGAGCTCCTTTTCCAATAATTTCGACTGGCAAATTGCCAATCGGATGTTGTTGCCGTTGTTGCACTGCGTGCAACGACAAGTAAATGCAGGATTAATTACGAACAACGTGACCATCATTGATACGTACTCGGTCGCCGACCCGCATATCGCCGATGCTGTCCTGTGTATAAGTTTCATAAGCACCATTATTCAGACGTACCCCAATGCGATAGGCTTGGGCATTGTTATTGCGTTTTTTTTCGATCTCGTGGCCTACAACCGCACCTCCCACCGCGCCAGCCGCTGTGGCAACGGTTCTGCCGGTACCGCCACCAACCTGATTGCCCAGTACACCGCCAACGACCCCGCCTATGACCGTCCCTATGCCGATAGGGCTGCCATTATTGTCGGTTTGCACGACGTTAATTGAATCAACGACGCCGTAGCCATTGGCATAGCGTGGTGCGCTATTGGCACCCTGAGTTGAATAATTCTGGTCTGAATAAGGAGAGGTGTTTGCGCAGCCACTCAGCATGAACAGACTCGCTGCCGAAATGAAAAATACTTTATGGAATGTTTTCATGAAACCTCCTATGATCGAGCCTGCAGATTAGACGTGACTCTATGAATGGTCTGTACGCTGCCGCACGTAAATATTAATTTTTATAACTCCCGCTAAACTATGTCTACCAAGCACGCGTCAAAACAGAACTTCATCTTGG
>JBDSHM010000154.1:0-3687 GCA_039918495.1 Sulfuriferula sp.
GGATTACTCAGTCTGCTGTGGTATTGGAGAATCTGATCAGTCAGTTCCTATATAGCAAGGCTGCGGGTGGTTCAGATAGATCGTCGACGCCGGTTTCATCCGGGAAGTCGGAAAAACAAGGAATTCAGCAATGAGAGTAAAAAAAATAAGTATGTTATCCAAAGGTTTTTTGTTGCTGGTGCTGGCGACTCCCGTAGCTGGCTTTGCGCAAACGGTGAATCTACAGCAGGCGGTGCAGATGGGGCTGAGCGCAGATCCTCGGGTCAAAGAGCGCGAGCAATTGGTAGAATCGGCACGTGCGCTGCTTGAACAAGCCCAGGCCCAGGATGGATGGCGCTTAAATGCCAATTTATTTGTGGGGCTGGCACCGGCGGTGAGTGGCGGTTTTTATCAGGGAGGGGCCACTTCAGGTACTACGCCCCGTACTGATGGACCCTTCCCGGGAGGGCTCTCCGACTGGACCTCGCTACAGGTTGCATTGATCAAGCCACTGTTCACATTTGGAAAAATAAAGCATTACAGCGAGGCTGCGCAGGGAAATATCGATGTCAAGCGCGGTGATGTGCGTATCGGCAAGGCGGACACGGTGATGGACGTCAAACGCGCCTATTACGGGTACCTGACTGCGCGTGACACACGCCGTTTTCTGGAAGATGTGCAAAGCCGGCTAGAGGGTGCACTGAACCGAGTGAGTCGCAATCTCAAGGACGACAATGGCGAATCCAAGCAATCGGATTTATACGCAATGCAGGCAGCGCGTGGCATGTTGGGCAAATATCTGAGCCAGGCCAAAGCCATCGAAAAAATCAGTTTGAATGGTTTGAAGCTACTTACCGGAGTAGGGATGGATGCCGATCTGCAAGTGGCTGATGATAGTCTGACTCCCGTCCCCTTACCCAAGGATAGTCTGGCAGAATTACAGTCCAAGGCGTTGCAGGATCGTCCGGAAATGGCACAGCTGGAAGCTGGATTGCGCGCACGCCGTGAGCTGGTTGCTGCAAAAAAAGCAGACAAATATCCGAATGTCTACGCGGGTATTGTCGGCACCGCCAATTACGCATCACGACGTGACCGACTGAACAATCCCTACGTCTATGATCCCTTTAACAGTGTTGGCGCGACACCGGTGATCGGGATGAAATGGGATATTGAATTTGATGTGGCTGATGCCAAAGTGGCGGGTGAGCAGGCAGAATTGGAAGCGCTCAATTATAAAAACCAGTATGCGCAGGCTGGCATCCCCTTTCAGGTGTCCGAAGCGTATCAGCACGTTCACGCGGACTATGCGGGATTGCAGGATCTGGCAGAAGGTGCGGCTGCTGCACGGCGCTGGATGATTGCCTCGCTTGCAGATTTTAATGCCGGCCTGGAGCCTGCCAATAAGGTAGCGGATGCCCTTAAAACCTATGCACTGACTCAGGCGGAATATTTGCGCACCGTGAACGATTACAACATGAATGTTGCCCAGATGTACCGCGCTGCCGGTGAACTTAAATAAATCCAATCCAGAGGTTAACTGAAACCATGACACATACGCCGATATTGAACTCATTGACACAGATAGAGAAATGGCTGCTGGGAAGTCTGGCTGCCTTGAGTCTGCTAATTGCAGCCCACGGGCAAGCTTTGGCAACTGATGTGGCACCCGATGTGTTGGTCAAGACCACCACCCAGGAAGTGGTCGCCATTCTTAAACAGGACAAGGACATCAAGGCAGGTGATACGCAAAAAATTTACAAGCTGGTGGATGCCAAAATACTCCCCAATTTTGACTTTAACCATATGACCATGCTGGCAGTCGGCAAATACTGGCCTCGCGCCACGCCAGCCCAGCGCCAGTCCCTGATCCAGGAGTTTCGCACTTTACTGGTACGTACCTATGCCAGTTCGCTGACTGCCTTCAACAATCAGGTGATCGAATACAAGCCATTCAGAATGGCGCCCGGTGCGACGGACGTGACAGTAGAAACGCAAGTCAAACAACCTGGTGCGCAACCTATTCCGATTGATTACAGTATGGAGAAAACCTCCTTTGGTTGGAAAGTCTATGATGTGGTCATTGATGGCGTCAGTTTGGTGACTAACTATCGAAGTTCATTTGGCACGGAAATCCGCCAGTCAGGGATCGATGGACTGATTCGTACGCTTGCCAACCGTAATCAGCAGGATTCAAGTCGTCAGCAGGACAAAACCGAGTCTGGAACAGCCAACAAATCGCATAGTACGCACAAATGACGGTAGCTGAAAACGCCATATGCGTCCTCGATGCCGTGGTGACGATTCCTACTATTACTCGAGTACTCGAGACGAGTAAGGATGCCATCAAGGAAGGGGCGCGCATTATCGATTTTCATCAGGTAACAGAGGTAGATTCGACTGTACTCGCGCTGATTGTTGAATGTAGACGCGAAGCAGAGCAGGCGGGATTTGCGCTGCGCTGCATCAATCTCCCTGCCAATTTAAGAGGCTTGGCCACGCTTTACGGCATGCTCGACCTGATACCGCAATAAATGAGTGCTACTCCGGCAATTCTGGTGCACCAGTTACACAAGCAATATGGGAGCCTGCGTGCGCTGCAAGGCGTGGATCTGGAGGTTCAGCAAGGCGAGTTTTTTGCGCTTCTGGGTCCCAATGGCGCAGGAAAAACCACACTGATCAGTATCCTGGCCGGGCTCGCGCGTGCCAGTAGTGGTAGCGCTGCGGTGATGGGGCATGATGTGGTGAGCGATTATCGGGCGACGCGCAAGGCACTGGGTGTCGTGCCGCAGGAACTGGTATACGACCCATTTTTCACAGTGCGTGAAGGGCTGCGTATTCAATCCGGTTATTTCGGTCTGCGTCACAATGACGACTGGATCGACGAGATCATGGCCAATCTCGATTTGCTCGACAAGGCCGATCGCAATATGCGTACCTTGTCCGGCGGAATGAAACGGCGCGTACTGGTAGCCCAGGCGCTGGTACACAAGCCGCCGGTGATCATTCTTGATGAGCCGACCGCCGGGGTGGACGTTGAACTGCGTCAGTCGTTATGGTCGTTTATCCGCAAGTTGAATGAGGATGGCCATACCATCGTACTTACCACCCATTATCTGGAAGAAGCCCAAGCCCTGTGTCACCGTGTTGCCATGCTCAAGCAGGGACGTGTAGTCGCACTGGACAGTACCGCCAATCTGCTCAAAAGCATTGCCGAACGCCATTTGCGTCTGCGGATAACACCGGATGTGCTGCCGGATGGTCTGGTCTCGCGTGTGGTCAGCCACACCGATGGGTTATGTGTGCTTGCGCTGGATCACTATGCGGATATGGAGGGGGTTCTGAAACAGTTGCGCGAGGCGGGTGTCTGTATCCAGGAGATGGAACTTACCCAACCTGATCTGGAAGACGTTTTCGTCCAGATCATGGGGGCGTCGTGATGGTCGGTTTCTACACATTGCTTTATAAGGAGCTGCTGCGCTTCTGGAAAGTCGCGTTCCAGACAGTACTGGCGCCGGTGATTACCGCGCTGCTTTATTTGCTGATTTTTTCTCACGTGCTGGAATCGCATGTGCAGGTTTATCCGGGTGTCCGCTACACCGCATTTCTGGTGCCGGGTCTGGTGATGATGTCGATGCTGCAGAATGCTTTTGCCAACAGCTCCTCCAGCCTGATTCAATCCAAGATTACCGGCAACATCGTATTTATGCT
>JBDSHM010000155.1:0-1866 GCA_039918495.1 Sulfuriferula sp.
CACCAGATCGAAAAATGGGGTGACGGTGAGGTAATCACCGAGCCTGAAGATGTGCGTAATCGCGAATTTGCTGAGCTGGTCGAGGGCGATGATCAACGCCGCCACTACCAGTCCCTGTTTGAGTCTAGGCATGCTGTCTATCCTCGCCTGTGCCGAAAAGATTGCTGTAACAACGTCCGCACAAGGCGGGATGATCTGCGTGGCTGCCGACATCGCTGCGATAGTGCCAGCAGCGTTCGCATTTGGGGTGAGCGCTGGCCACGGCGCTGACAGAAGCGATGCTGGCCTGCGTCACGGTGGCAGCAGAGGTAATCATCACAAAACGCAAATCGTCGCCCAGATCGGCCAGCGCTTGATATTGTTCAGCGTTGGCCTGAATCGATACTTCTGCCTGCAGTGATGAGCCGATGTCGCCGGCGATGCGCAGGGTTTCCAGATGCTTGCGCACGTCGGCCAGCGTGGCGCGGATCAGCGGCCATTTGGCAGTCAGTTGCGGCGCATCGGCAGCCACCGGCAAGGTATGCCATTGGTGCAGGAAGATGCTGTCGTTCTCGTCGTGTGCCAGTAATTGCCAGACTTCTTCGCCGGTAAAACTCAGATAGGGTGCCATCAGCCGCGCCAGCGCGTGGGTAATGTGGAGCAGCGCATTCTGTGCCGAACGCCGCGCATGCGAGCCGGCCGCGGCTGTATAGAGCCGATCCTTGAGAATGTCGAGGTAGAACCCTCCCAGGTCTTCCGAGCAGAAATTGTGCATGCGCTGCACGGCATGGTGGAATTCGTAACGGTCGTAGGCGCTCAGTAATTCATTCTGAAATTCACCCAACATCACCATCGCATAGCGGTCGATTTCCAGCCATTCGTCCACGGGCAGCGCATGCTGGTCAGGATCGAAATCAGCCAGATTGGCGAGCAAAAAGCGCAGTGTGTTACGGATGCGACGATAGGCATCGGCCACGCGTTTGAGGATCTCGTCGGATATGGTCAACTCGCCGGAATAATCTGAAGCAGCCACCCACAGGCGCAGGATGTCGGCGCCGTAAGTGTCCATGACTTTTTGGGGTGCGATGGCATTGCCCAGAGATTTGCTCATCTTGTGCCCGAGGCTATTGACCACGAAGCCGTGTGTGAGCAGCGCTTTGTATGGCGCACGTCCGTCCGTTGCGCAGCCGGTGAGCAGGCTGGACTGGAACCAGCCGCGATGCTGGTCCGAGCCTTCCAGGTACAGATCGGCAGGATAGGCGAGTTCGGGGCGCTGTTTGAGCACGCAGGCGTGCGTTACGCCGGAGTCGAACCAGACATCCAGCGTGTCGACAATTTTTTTGTACTGGCTGGCCTCATCGCCCAGTAATTCAGCGGGGTCGAGGCTGAACCAGGCTTCAATACCGGTCTGTTCCACGCGTTGTGCGGCGGCTTCAATCAGCTCAGGTGTACGCGGATGCAGTTCGCCGCTTTCCTTATGCACGAACAACGGCATCGGTACGCCCCAGTTGCGCTGGCGCGATACGCACCAGTCGGGGCGATTTTTCATCATGGCTTCGAGCCGGGCGCGGCCCCAGGCAGGGAAAAAAGCAGTATTCTCGACGGCGCCGATCGCATGGTTGCGCAGGCTCACGCCATTGGCGCCGGTTTTGTCCATGCCGATGAACCACTGATGCGTGGCGCGAAAAATGATCGGCGTTTTATGGCGCCAGCAGTGCGGGTAACTGTGCAGCAGTTTTTCATTGGCCAGCAGCAGGCCGCTGGCAGCCAGCGCTTCCACCACCGTTTTGTTGCCTTGCCACACTGTTTGTCCGCCTACCAGCGGGATACTGGCGAAGAATTTGCCGTCATCGCCCACCGGGTTGTCCACCGCCAGGTGGTATTTCA
>JBDSHM010000156.1:0-4564 GCA_039918495.1 Sulfuriferula sp.
CCGGGTTAATCGCGCTCACCATACCGCTGCTTTATTTCATTTTAAGTTATCAGCATCAGAATGCATCCATGCAGGCGGAAGCAGAATTCAGAGCGCGCAATATTACCCGCACGATCAACGCCAATCCTGAATTATGGCAATTTGAAGAGCATCGTCTTCAGGGCTTGCTCGCAAAGCAGTCCGTATCGGACTCACCCGAGTGGCGCCGCATCGTCAATACCAAGGGTGCGCTCATTACGCAAAGCCTGAACAAATTCGATGCCCCGTATTTTATACGTTCCGCCAACCTGCTGGATTCCGGAACGGTAGTCGGTCGCATTGAAATCATCCGCCCTCTATCTCCATTACTATTCAAAACCGCCATTGCTGGACTCCTTGGCTTGCTGCTTGGGGGGATGGCTTTCATGATTTTTCGCACCTATCCCCTAAGTGCCTTGAAGCGCGTCCTAGGTACACTGGCAAACGAAAAAGAACGCGCTGAAGTCACACTCCACAGCATAGGGGATGCCGTTATCACAACCAATGCATACGGGCATATCGACTATCTCAATCCTGTCGCAGAGCGGCTTACCGGCTGGACTATCGCGACAGCGCACGGCCAGCCCTCTGCACAGATATTTAATATCATTAACGAATACACCGGTGAACCGCTGGATAACCCGGCAGAAATTGCCATCAAGGAAAATCGCATTGTCTCGGCCTCCGGTCATACAGGCTTAATCAAGCGCAACGGGAAAATCATCCCGATCGAAGATAGCGCCGCACCCATCTGTGATAGCCATGGAAAGACAATCGGCGCGGTGCTCGTGTTTCACGATGTCAGCCACGCCCGCGCCATGGCGATCAAGCTTAGTCATCAGGCCAGCCACGACGCGCTGACCGGCCTGTTGAATCGCCACGCATTCGAGACCCGCTTGCAGCAGGTACTGGACAACACCAAACGGGAAAACAGCTATCACACCCTGTGCTACATGGATCTGGACCAATTCAAGATTGTCAACGACACCTGTGGTCACGCTGCCGGCGATGAGCTATTGAGGCAGCTTTCTGTCGAACTACGTGCCCAGGTGCGCGGTTCGGATATTCTTGCACGCCTTGGCGGGGATGAGTTCGGACTGCTCTTGGAAGGGTGCGGCAAAGACATGTCCGAGCTCATTGTCGGTAAATTGCTACAGACAACCAGGGATTTCCGCTTCCGCTGGCAGGAGCAAACCTTCTCGGTAGGCGTGAGCATCGGTGTAGTTAGCGTTCATGCCGAGTGTGGTGGCCTGGTAGAAATCATGCGCGCGGCAGATTCCGCCTGCTATGCGGCAAAAGACGGCGGACGCAATCGCATCTATGTATATCAGCCCAACGACCATGAGGTCGCATTGCGGCGCGGTGAAATGCAATGGGTATCGCGCATCACCAAAGCCATTGACGAAGATCGATTGCGGCTTTACTACCAGACCATCCAGCCGATCATCCCGGACACACATGGTGCCCATTATGAAATCCTGCTGCGCATGTTGGATGAAGACGGGAATATCGTGTCACCGGCATCATTTATTCCAGCCGCCGAACGTTACGGCCTGATGCCCGCCATCGACCGCTGGGTCATTGAAAATACATTTATCAAGCTCGGCAAGCTCTATCGCGGTGAATCAAAACAGTTGCTCCATACCTGTTCCATCAATCTCTCCGGCACCTCCTGGGCGAATGAAGACCTGGTCGGTTTCATCTGTGAAATGGCAGGCCGCTACCGGGTCCCTGCACGCCTGATTTGTTTCGAGATCACCGAAACAGCTGCCATAACCCATCTCAGTAAAGCCATCGCATTCATCCGCGAGCTCAAGAGTGTCGGCTTCAGATTTTCACTGGATGATTTCGGCAGCGGCGTCAGTTCTTTTGGCTATCTCAAACAGCTACCCGTGGATTATCTGAAAATTGACGGCGGTTTTGTCAGAAACATGATCGACGACAAGATCGACCATGCCATGGTTGAGACCATCAATAACATCGGCCACATCATGGGCATCAAAACCATTGCCGAATTTGTGGAAAGCGAAACGATACTGGAAAGACTCACCACGATGGGGGTGGATAATGCGCAAGGCTATGCCATTGCCAAACCAAGGCCACTGGACGATATTATGCCCGCAGGGCCTGCAGAAACACATTCGCAGGAATTCACTGCCATAGCCGTCGCATCATATTAATCGGCGTGCCAATGGCCGGATTTCCCCCCCTGCTTTTCCAGCAAATGGATATCTTCCATCCGCATACCTCGATCCACCGCCTTGCACATATCATAAATTGTCAGCAACCCAACGCTCAGCGCTGTGAGCGCCTCCATCTCCACGCCGGTTTTGCCAACGGTTTCGGCAGTGACACGGCATTCAATTGCCGAGTCCGTTTCTTCTGCCAGAAACTCCACTGCCACATGTGTTAGCGCCAGTGGATGGCATAAAGGGATCAGGTCAGCGGTACGTTTGGATGCAGTGATTGCAGCGATGCGCGCCACCCCCAGCACATCGCCTTTCTTGGCGTTGCCATCAAGGATCATTTTCAGTGTGGCAGGCTGCATCACGATGCGCCCGGACGCCACCGCAATACGCCGGGTATCGGATTTGTCGGCCACATCCACCATATGAGCACCGCCACTAGCATCGAAATGGGTGAATTGATTCATAATTCAGAAACTGGAAAACAGAAGCCGTTATCATAGCACCCATGAAATCAGCCTCCCTATCCCTGATCTTATGCTTGGTCAGCCCGCTGTTAATGGCAAGCGAATTACCAGACCTCAGCGATGTTTCGCAAGGCGCATTTTCTCCGCATGACGAAGCCCGTGTGGGGAGTGAAATTATGCGTGATATCCGTGCTGAACCAAGCTACGACGACGACCCGGAACTGTCCGATTACCTCAATAATCTAGGTTATCGTCTGGTGGCCGCCAGCCCGGGCAATCGGATTTCATTTCAATTTTTCGTACTGCGCGACCGCACACTGAATGCGTTTGCACTGCCGGGCGGATTTGTCGGTATACATACCGGCCTGATCGAGGCTACGCAAAACGAATCCGAACTGGCCGGCGTGCTTGGCCATGAAATTGCCCACGTCACCCAGCACCATCTGGCGCGTATGATCGAAAATCAGAACCAAGGCATCATCCCGTCGCTTGCCGCATTGGCCGTGGCAATACTCGCTGCGCGCTCCAATCCGCAGGTGGCTACTGCTGCGATTGCCACAGTCCAAGCCACCTCCATCCAGAAACAGCTCAATTTTTCCCGTGACAATGAGCGGGAAGCTGATCGTATCGGCATGCAAATCATGCGCAACGCGGGTTTTGACCCGCGTGCCATGGCAACTTTCTTCGAGCATCTGCAAAAAAACAGCCGTTTGTATGAAAACAATGCCCCGGCTTATCTGCAGACCCATCCGCTAACCTCGGAACGGATTGCCGATATGCAAAATCGCGCAGCCAATATGCCCGTCAAACAAGTCGCAGACAGCCTGGAGTTTCAACTCATCCGCGCCAAGCTTTTGGCTGGAGAAGGTCGCCCGGAAGAAGCCGTCAAGCGTTTTTCAGAAGCCATCCGTGATGCCCGCTACAGCAGCCTTGCCGCTGAACGCTTCGGGCTTGCTGTAGCACTCTTACGCACACGTCAGTTTGATCGTGCCGACCTGGAACTGGACAAACTCAAGCAATCGGGTAACCGCAGCCCGCTTATTGCCATGCTGGCCGCCCGGATCAAGCAGGACGCAGGCGACCTCGATGCCGCGCTCATCCGCTACAAAAACGGGCGCGAACGCTTTCCAGGTTACCGGCCACTCTTGTACGCCGATGCCAATGCCATGCTACAGGCGGGCAAAACCGATACAGCGCTGGCTCTGGTTACCAATTACCTCACCCTGTATCCCGACGATTACCGCTTATATGCGCTACAGTCTCGTACTTATGCCATGCAGGGCAAAAACTTTTTACGTCACCACGCTCAAGCCGAGGCCAATGTACGACAAGGCAATCTTGATGGTGCAATTGAACAGCTAAAACTGGCATTAAAAAGCAAGGATGGGGATTTTTATCAAATGTCCATTGCGGAGGCCCGGTTGAAGGAACTCATGGCGATCAACAAGCCAGACGAATCCAAGAACCCTTGAAACATTCATCGGGCTTTATGTTGGTATAAATATACCGAATGTCCTGTTTTTGCCCAAAAACGCAGTTCAGGGCTTGGACAAGAAAAATATTTTGCACTATGCTTGGCGCATCCTTAGTTTGGATAGAAAAGAATGGAATGCCTTCGAGCAGACCTGAAAATCATTCAGTTGCACCCACAATTAGATTAGGAGGATGACATGCGTGCAGGAGCATCACTAATTTTGACCGCAAGCATAGTCGGCATGTTCGCCGTGGCCAACTATGCTGTGGCGGCCGACACACCCCAAGAAGAAACCGGCAAGTCGATTGCCTTTGATAAAAAATTGGGTAATTGCTTGGCATGTCACGCTATGCCTACCGTGCCCGATGCAATTTCTGGAGGGACGATCGGGCCACCCCTGATCGCCATGAGCGCACGCT
>JBDSHM010000157.1:0-2539 GCA_039918495.1 Sulfuriferula sp.
AAGGGCCCGGAA
Organism: Sulfuriferula sp.; assembly: GCA_039918495.1. GTDB lineage: Bacteria > Pseudomonadota > Gammaproteobacteria > Burkholderiales > Sulfuriferulaceae > Sulfuriferula. The sequence goes on from JBDSHM010000157.1 coordinate 13, forward strand.
AACATGAAAAAATAAGCAACCATGTTGCACCCGATAAAAAACCCCGCTGTGCGGGGTTTTTTATCGGGTGCAAGAAATGCACATCGAGCGATCCAAAATGCTGTGCCGGTATGAACCTGAAGCCATTTTTTGCATTGCTTTTCAATAGTCGAGGTTCCGATATGATAGACCTACCGTAACGTTACAGTGCGCGGGAAGGCCAGCCATCAAATACTCACCGGATGACGGCATCGTGGAAGTTGCCATGCAAGATAACGGTAGCTCGGTACGCATCACAGTGACAGACCACGGGCCTGGCATTCCTGCGGAATTTCATAGCCGGATTTTCCGGAAATTTTCCCAGGCAGATGCAACTGATGCTCGACAAAAAGGCGGCACGGGTTTGGGATTGGCGATCACGCGTGAGTTTGTGGAACGCATGGGCGGACACATCGGATTTGCTTCGATAGAAGGTCAAGGGGCGAGTTTTAATGTGGATTTCCCTGTTGTGCTGAGTTAACCGGATTTCACTGCTGGCCGCGTTGGGATTTCCTGCCGGTGGTTCCCTCAAACTTCGCACAGCCCCACGGTGGTGGCAACGCCATCCTGATCCACGCATTCCATGCGCACGTTATAGCCCCACAGGCGCGCAATGTGGCGCAGCATTTCGGGCGTGGTTTCACCAAGGGGGCGACGATTATGCATATAGTGCCGCATGGTAAGAGTGCGATTGCCGTAAACGTCGACGTTATATACCTGAATGTTGGGCTCGCGGTTGCCCAGGTTGTATTGCTCGGCTAGCTGCTGACGCACCGCACGGTAGCCGGCATCGTCATGGATGGCGCTGATTTCGAGCTTGTCCTCACTGTCGTCGTCACGTACGCTGAATAGTTTGAATTCGCGGATGAGTTTGGGCGATAAATACTGGGCGATAAAGCTTTCGTCCTTGAAGTTGCGCATGGCAAAATCAAGTGACTGTTTCCAATCACTGTCAGCCAGTTCCGGGAACCAGTGACGATCTTCGTCGGTAGGGTGTTCGCACATGCGGCGAATGTCCTGAAACATCGAAAATCCCAAGGCGTAAGGGTTGATGCCGCTGTAGGCGCGGCTGTGGAATGGGGGTTGATAAACCACATTGGTATGGCTTTGCAAAAATTCCATCATGAAACCATCGGTGAGTTTTCCGGCGTCATACAGATGGTTTAACAAAGTGTAATGCCAGAACGTTGCCCAACCTTCATTCATCACCTGGGTCTGGCGCTGAGGATAAAAATACTGCGCGATTTTCCTGACTATGCGGACGATTTCGCGCTGCCAGGGCTCGAGACGCGGCGCGTTTTTCTCGATGAAGTACAACAGGTTTTCTTGCGGCTCGGCAGGAAATTGCTTGCTCGCGTGTTGTTCGTCGCTTACCTGGCGGGTGGGCAGAGTGCGCCACAGGTCGTTGACTTGGGACTGCAGATAAGTTTCGCGTTCAACCAGACGCGCCTGCTCCTTGGACATGGAGAGCCGGGTGGGGCGTTTGTAACGGTCCACGCCGTAGTTCATCAGGGCATGGCAGGAATCAAGCATATCTTCGACGGTTTCTTCGCCGTAACGTTGCTCGCATTCGGCAATGAAATTTCGCGCAAATACCAGATAGTCCAGGATACCTTCGGCGTCAGTCCAGGTGCGGAACAGGTAATTTCCCTTGAAAAAAGAATTGTGACCATAAGCAGCATGCGCAATCACCAGCGCCTGCATGGTCATGGTATTTTCTTCCATCAGGTACGCGATGCACGGGCTGGAGTTGATGACGATTTCGTACGCCAAGCCCATCTGGCCGCGCTGATAGCTTTTTTGTGTAGATAGAAAGCCTTTGCCATAGGACCAGTGGTGGTAACCGACCGGCATGCCGACCGAGGCGTAAGCGTCGATCATTTGCTCGGAAGTGATGACCTCGATCTGACGGGGGTAGGTGTCCAGGCCGTAGTAGGCTGCGGCAAGGCCGATCTCGCGGTCGTAAGTATCGAGCAGTTCGAAGGTCCATTCGGATCCCTCCGACAGGGGTTTGCGTTCAGTGACGGGCTTTGTATCGGTCATCTCAAGCCACCTTTTTTCTGAACAGCTCACGAAATACCGGATAGATGTCTTCCAGCGCAAGTATGCGTTGCATGGCAAAGCGACGACTGACTGCGCTTATCTGAGCGTATTCACGCCACAGGCTTTGCGGCTGGCTGGCCTCGATTTCGACATAAGCAAAATATTGCATGAGCGGCAGAATGTCCTGTACCAGCAACTCTCTACACTGGGGCGAGTCGTCTTCCCAGTTGTCGCCATCCGATGCCTGCGCAGCATAGATGTTCCAGTTGGCCGACGGATAGCGTTCGCGGATGATGTCCCGCATCAGCACCAGTGCGCTTGATACCACTGTGCCGCCGGATTCCCGGGAAGAAAAGAAATCTTCTTCGTCGACCTCCTTGGCGGTTGTGTGGTGGCGTATGAAGACCAGATCAATGCGTTCATAGCTCTTGGTTAGAAACAGGTAGAGCAGCATGAAAAAGCGCTT
>JBDSHM010000158.1:0-7973 GCA_039918495.1 Sulfuriferula sp.
GGGAACAGGAATTCGGTCAGCTCAAACCAGTCAAGCGGCGTGGTAATCGGCGCTATTATCAGCACCATGAAGTGCTGCTGATTCGCCGTATCCGTGAATTGCTTTATGAGCAAGGATTCACGATCAATGGCGCACGTCATCGCCTGGATGTGCTCGCCACATCCGCTACAACCGAAGCTGAGCCGGCCGTGACGGACCCGGCAATGGATTATTCCGCTCTGCGTCGTGAAATGATGGCGATTATCGAGCTGCTACGGGTGTGATTTTTAGCTTTGGCCTTTGTCTCTGCGGCGTAGACTCTGCTATAATCGCGGCCTTCGGGGCGTAGCGCAGCCTGGTAGCGTACTTGCATGGGGTGCAAGTGGTCGGAGGTTCAAATCCTCTCGCCCCGACCAGGACTACACTCAGGTGTCACTCCTTTTTAGAAAGTCATTCACGGGAATTTTTGAGTAGCCGTCCACTATGCGTATTTTGCTAAGCAACGACGACGGTTACTTCGCTCCCGGTCTCGCCATTCTGGCTGAGACTCTCTCACAGATTGCAGAAGTTACGGTCGTCGCTCCGGAACGTGATCGGAGTGGTGCCAGTAACTCCCTCACACTGGATCGTCCACTCATGCTGCGACAGGCGAGCTCCGGTTTTTATTACGTCAATGGCACGCCCACGGATTGCGTTCATCTGGCTGTCACCGGTATGCTGGATCATCTTCCTGACATGGTGATTTCGGGAATCAATCATGGTGCCAATATGGGCGACGACACCATTTATTCCGGCACCGTCGCCGCTGCCACTGAAGGTTTTTTACTGGGTGTGCCATCGCTGGCGATATCGCTGGCGAGTTTTTCGGCTGGCAACTATCTGACTGCCGCCCGCGTAGCCAGTGAACTCGCTCAACGTGTCATGGCGCGGCCTTTTGCAACACCGATGCTCCTTAATGTGAATGTGCCCGACGTGCCTTATCAGGATTTGAAAGGTACCGTCATCACGCGGCTTGGACGTCGTCATAAAGCCGAGCCCGTCGTTAAATCAACCAATCCACGTGGACAAACGGTATATTGGGTCGGTGCGGCCGGCGCGGCGCAGGATGCGGGTAAAGGAACGGACTTTCATGCAGTGGCGAAGAAACGCGTATCCATCACGCCGCTGCAGATGGATCTCACCCAGTTCAATCAATTGGCACCGCTACAGGTGTGGTTACAGACATGAGTGTGACGCGTCACAGTGGTATTGGCATGACTTCCGAGCGTACTCGCGCGCGTATGGTTGAACGTTTACGTGCGCAAGGGATCAAGGACAATAACGTGCTGACCGCAATGGGCATGGTGCCGCGGCATATTTTTGTCGATGAAGCGCTGTCCATACGCGCTTATGAAGACAGTGCCCTACCCATAGGTTTTGGTCAGACCATTTCCAGTCCATACAGCGTGGCGCGCATGATAGAGGTATTACGTGCTGGTGCGGACATGGAACGTGTGCTGGAAGTCGGCACTGGTTGCGGCTATCAGGCGGCAGTGCTAGCCAAGCTGGCGCGTGAAGTGTACTCGGTCGAACGGATTGCCACCCTGCTGGGTCGCGCGCGTCGCACCATACGCGAATTGCGGATTGGCAATATCAAACTTAAGCATGGAGATGGTAGCATTGGGTTGAAAGATATCGCCCCATTTGATGGCATTATTCTTGCGGCCGCCATTCCTGTACCCCCTCAGGCATTGCTGGAACAACTGGCTGTAGGTGGACGTATGGTATTACCGCGAGGGGTGGGTGAAACACAACAAATGGTGCTGATTGAGCGCACCTCTGATGGCTTTCAGGAAAAGGTTCTGGAAATGGTGCATTTTGTTCCGTTGTTACCCGGGGTACGTTGACGTGATGGTAATTGGTAAACTTCCACTTTCTGTTTATCTGCTGGCTGTGCTTCTTGCATTGGGTGGTTGCGCTACACAACGCTCCGTACCCGTTGTTGACGGTACGCGGCCGGCGGTAAACCCTATTCCCAAGGCTGCCGGCACTGCAGTAAAGCGGAATGGACAAGCTGCCACCCATACTGTGCAAAAGGGCGATACGCTTTATAGCATTGCACTGCAATACGGTGTGGACTATCGTGATTTGGAGCACTGGAATGCCTTGCCTGACAATTACCTGATCCATATTGGGCAGGTATTGAGACTGACTGCACCCCAGCAGCCAAGCGAGGCAACTCAAGTCACTCCGGCAGAATCAACCGTCCAGACCATCCCACTCAGGATAGAGCCGCTTCCGCAAGGTCAGGTAGCCAGCAACACCGTACTGATCACGCAGCCGAAGGCTGTCAAACTCGCTTATTCCGAGGCAGCTTTGGCACAATTGGCTCAAACTGGCAGTGCATCGGTTGAGCCAACACCGGCACAAAATTCTGCGCCTGTAGTCACACCCGAGATTGCCTCCGCAGCTGCACAACCCCAGACGACTCCCGTTGCCTCCGCGAGTAACGATAGTGGTATTGATTGGATCTGGCCGACACAAGGACGCGTTATTGCCGGTTTCGACGAGGCCAAAAACAGCAAAGGGCTGGATATCGCCGGTAAAGCAGGACAAGCGATATTTGCATCCGCTGCGGGCAAGATTGTATATAGCGGAGAAGGTTTGCGTGGCTACGGCAAGCTGGTTATCATCAAACACAACCCGACTTATTTGAGCGCCTACGCACACAATCAATTGATACTGGTGAAAGAAGGACAGACGGTTGCACGTGGGCAGAAAATAGCCGAAATGGGTGACAGCGATGCCGATCAAGTCGAGTTGCATTTTGAGATCAGGAAGATGGGCAAACCAGTCGATCCGATGACATACCTTCCCGGAGCACAAAAATAGCAATGCACGACGACAATGAGCAGGAAGACTACGCAGGGATCCCGGAGGATAAATCCCAGTCAGAGGTAGCCGATGTCGATACGGGATTGACTGAAGATCTGCATGCCGATGTTACGCAGATGTATCTCAACGAAATCGGTCATAACGCTTTGCTCAGTCCGGCTGAAGAACGCCGTCTGGCTGAACTTACTCGTGACGGTGATTTTGATGCCCGGCAAAAAATGATTGAACACAATCTTCGGCTGGTTGTGAATATCGCCAAGCATTATGCCAATCGCGGTCTTGCCCTGCTGGATCTGATCGAAGAGGGCAACCTCGGGCTGATCCATGCGCTGGAAAAATTTGAACCGGAACGTGGCTTTCGGTTTTCAACCTATGCCACATGGTGGATAAGACAGAATATCGAACGTGCAATCATGAATCAGTCACGCACGATTCGCTTACCTGTGCATGTGATCAAGGAACTCAATATTATTTTGCGGGCGCGCCGTCATCTGGAAAAACACGGCACCGGTGATCCGAGTGACGAAGATATTGCGCATCTGGTCGGATTGTCAGTCGAAGAAGTGCGACGCATGTTGCGCCTGAATGACCGTGTCGCATCATTGGATGCGCCGCTGGATATTGATCCCAGTCTGTCCATCGGGGAAGCGATTGCCGATGATAACAGCGAATTGCCGGAAGACATGCTGGAGCATGCGGAAACGGAAACTTTCGTGCGCCTCTGGTTGAATGACCTGAACGACAAACAACGTTGGGTGATTGAACGGCGTTTTGGATTGGGCGGTCAAGATATACATACGCTGGAACAGCTGGCTGAAAGTCTGGATGTCACGCGCGAGCGCGTGCGCCAGATTCAGATGGAAGCTTTGCACCAATTAAGGCGCATGCTGAAACGCAATGGCGTCAACAAGGATGCATTGCTGTGATCCCCTATGCTTGACTGGCAGGCGATCGATACCGTTCTTCTTGATATGGACGGGACCTTGCTAGACCTTCACTTCGATAATTTTTTCTGGCGTCAACATGTACCCAAGCGCTATGCCGAGTTGCATAACATATCGCTGGCAGATGCACATGCTGACTTGTCGGGACGTTATCAACGCCATCTTGGGACACTCAATTGGTACTGCGTGGATTTCTGGAGTGATGAACTCCAGCTTGATATCGCCAGGCTAAAAACTGAAGTTCAGCACCTCATCGCGATTCATCCGCAGGTACCTGCGTTTTTGCACGCCATTCGTGCGGCCGGAAAGCGCGTTACGCTGGTTACCAATGCGCATCATAAAAGCCTGACCTTGAAAATGCAGCACACGCGTCTCGATATCCATTTTGATGCGTTGATCACGTCTCACCAGATCGGTTTGCCGAAGGAGCATCCGGATTTCTGGCATATATTACAAAACACGGAATCATATGACCCGACCAGAACGCTTCTGGTCGATGACAGCCTGCCGGTATTACGCTCAGCGCAAACTTATGGCATAGCGTATTTGCTTGCCGTATATAATCCGGACAGCAAGGAAGGTAGCAAGGATGTGGAGGATTTTTGTGCGATAGCGAGCTTTGTGGACATCATGCCATGAGCGTGGCCGATTCATGCGAATCAGGAGGTGCCTGGGTTGATCAATAAACCCATCACGACATGTCGGCCTTCCGTCACGAGGATATTATAGGTACGACATGCAGCTCCGGTGTCCATGACTTCAATGCCAATGCCGGCGTTGGTCAGACAGGCGGATAAACGCGGATGGGGAAAGCGCAATGATGAACCTGTGCCGAGCAAGGCAATTTCCGGTTTGAGAGTGAGGAGCGCCTGAAAGTGATTTTCATTGAGTTGGGCGAAATCGTCCACGCGCCAATCCTCGATAATTTCGTTTGGTGTGACGATGAGGCTGGGCGCATCGTAACGCTGGCCATTGATGTTGACAAAGTCGTTACCATAGCCTGTGAACAGGTTTAGACCTTCCGGTTGGGTGAGATGAAACTTCAAGCTGGTTCTCCAATTGCAGCAGGGGCTTACGCTCGGGTAAGATTATACATTTTGAAGCAGTTGCGGCAATGCGTCGATTTTCTGGACGTGACTGAAACACATTATTACGGACTAGCACCTTGAAAATTACAGAAGCGCCCATGTTGCGACCAGTACGCAAATCTTCCAAGCTGGAAAATGTCTGCTATGACATTCGCGGACCGGTGCTTGCGCGTTCCAAGCAGATGGAAGAGGAGGGCCAGCGCATTATCAAGCTGAATATCGGTAATCCGGCACCGTTTGGCTTTGATGCTCCCGAAGAAATTATTCAGGATGTCATTGCCAATCTGCCCAATGCCTCTGGATATAGTGATTCTAGAGGATTGTTCGCAGCACGCAAGGCGATCATGCATTACACCCAAGGCAAAAATATCGCCGGTGTACATATCGATGACATTATCATCGGCAATGGCGCTTCGGAGCTGATAGTGCTGGCCATGCAAGCGCTGCTCAATACCGGCGATGAAGTATTGGTGCCGGCCCCGGATTACCCCTTATGGACTGCGGCAGTTAGTCTTGCCGGGGGCACGCCACGCCATTATATCTGCGACGAAGGCGCTGGCTGGATGCCGGACCTGGCAGATATTCGCGCGAAGATCACACCCGATACCCGTGCCATCGTAGTGATCAACCCGAACAATCCGACCGGGGCGCTTTATACACCTGAGTTGCTCAAGGAGATTGTTGAAATTGCCCGTCAGCACCAGCTCATCATTTATGCCGACGAGATTTACGACAAGGTTCTTTATGATGGGCGCAGCCATACTTCTATCGCCTCGCTGGCTGATGATGTGCTGTGCGTCACGCTCAATGGCCTGTCAAAAAATTATCGCGTCTGTGGCTATCGTGCAGGCTGGATGGTGATATCGGGCGACAAGCGCCATGCGCTGGATTATATCGAAGGGCTGGGCATATTGGCATCCATGCGACTGTGCTCCAATGTGCCAGGTCAGTATGCTATCCAGACTGCATTGGGTGGCTATCAGAGTATCAATGATCTGGTGGCGCCTGAGGGCCGCCTTACACGTCAGCGCGACTTGGCCTGGGATCTCCTCACTGCCATACCCGGTGTGAGTTGTGTCAAACCACAAGCGGCGTTGTACTTATTCCCGCGCCTGGACCCCAAGATTTATCCGATTCAGGATGATCAGGATTTTATTCTGGACCTGCTGGAAAAAGAACGGGTGCTGGTGGTACAGGGTAGTGGTTTCAACTGGCACCAGCCCGATCATTTTCGGGTGGTATTCCTGCCCCACGAAGATCATCTGCGTGAAGCAATCGGGCGTATTGCGCGCTACCTTGAACGCTATCGCAAACAGCATGGTTCAGCCAGCTGACAATAATGGAAAAAAACGCAATGAAACCAATGAATGTAGGCCTGCTGGGTCTGGGTACGGTCGGGGGCGGCACCCTCACTGTGTTACGCCGTAATGCAACGGAAATCACTCGTCGTGCGGGACGCGAGATACGCGTAACCATGGCGGCAGTGCGCGATCTCGATAAGGCCAAACCCTACGCATCGAATGGTCTGGTGCTCACCAATAATCCGTTTGAAGTAGTAGACAATCCGGATATCGACATTGTCGTTGAAATGATGGGGGGCATTGATCCCGCCAAGGATTTGATCCTGATGGCGATCGAAAATGGCAAGCATGTCGTCACCGCCAATAAAGCGTTGATTGCCAATCATGGCACCGAAATTTTCGCGGCGGCACAGAAAAAAGGTGTAATGGTTGCGTTCGAGGCTGCAGTAGGCGGCGGCATTCCAATCATTAAAGCGATCCGCGAAGGACTCACTGCCAATCGTATCGAATGGATAGCCGGCATCATTAATGGCACTACCAATTTTATCCTGACGGAAATGCGGGACAAGGGTGCCGGTTTCGACGAAATGCTGAAAGAAGCCCAGCGTCTTGGCTACGCCGAGGCCGATCCCACGTTTGATGTCGAAGGCGTAGACGCTGCGCACAAACTCACCATCATGTCGGCGATTGCATTTGGTATCCCCATGCAATTCGATCAGGCCTACATTGAAGGCATCACCCAACTTACCGGTGATGACGTGAAGTATGCGGAACAACTGGGCTACCGCATCAAATTGTTGGGGATTACCAAACGAACTCCCAATGGCATCGAGTTGCGCGTACATCCTGCGCTGATTCCCGCACGTCGTTTGATTGCCAATGTAGATGGTGCAATGAACGCAGTGCTGGTCAAAGGCGACGCAGTGGGTGCGACGATGTACTATGGCGCCGGAGCTGGCGCAGAGCCGACTGCTTCCTCGGTGGTTGCTGATCTGGTAGACGTGACGCGCATGCATACTGCCGATCCGCACAATCGTGTACCGCATCTGGCATTCCAGCCGGACGCATTGTCCGATGAACCCATCCTGCCGATGGATGAAGTTCACACGGCGTATTATTTACGTCTGCGGGCATTGGACAAACCCGGCGTGCTGGCCGACGTCACACGCATACTGGCCGATCTGGACATCTCGATTGATGCAATGATGCAAAAAGAACCGCGTGAAGGGGAAGAGCAAGTGGATATCATCATGCTCACCCATCAAAGCATAGAAAAGAACGTTAATGCTGCCATGGCGAAAATAGAGGCTCTCCCGGCGATTTGCGGAAAAATTGCACGGATTCGCATAGAACAACTGGGTAAATAGTTTTGCGCGACAGGCAAAATAGGCTTCTGAGGTAAATAACATGGTTATGCGTTATATCAGCACGCGCGGCAAAGCGCCTGCACAAACCTTCACCGAAATCTTGCTTGGCGGCCTTGCGCCTGATGGCGGATTGTATTTGCCCGAAACCTATCCACAGTTCTCCAGGGATGATTTGGAACGCATGCGCGAGATGAATTATCGCGAACTGGCGTTCGAAATCTTATCGCGCTATGCAGACGATATACCGGCGGATGATTTGCGTGCCATTATCGACAAATCCTACACGGCTGAGGTGTACTGCAACACCCGTGCGGATGAGAATCCGGAAGACATTACACCATTGCATACCCTGGAACCGGGTTTTCACCTGCTGTGCCTGTCCAATGGACCTACACTGGCGTTCAAGGACATGGCGATGCA
>JBDSHM010000159.1:0-4637 GCA_039918495.1 Sulfuriferula sp.
TCAATTTCAGCGCGGAACAGAAATTCGTCCGGACTCGGAATGCTATACACAAGCGTGGCCTGGGTGTCAGGGACAGCATCGGCGATATAGCGAAATATGCTGATAAGTGGGGTGACACCCACCCCGGCGCCAACCAGAACCAAACGCTGACTCATTTCAGGTTGATACAGGAAAACCCCTTGGCCGCCGGAAATACGGACGCTATCGCCGATTACAGCCCGTTCGTGGAGCCAGCGTGTGACCGGGTGACGTGTACTGGATTTGATTGCGAGTTCAAGGCTGTGGGTGTGTATGGGCGACGATGTCATTGAATAGCCGCCGACCTGGCTCACCCCCTCAATGTCGACGTACAGGTCTATCCATTGGCCGGCCAGAAAGTGGAATGGTGGGTTATCCACACCAAGACGGAACGATTTAACGCTCGGGGTTTCTTGCTGAATGTGAGTGATGATTGCGTTAAACAAGATTGTCCCCAACTGGCTGTTTTGATTATGGTCGCATAGATTGCTAAATTCCTTGTCACTTCTTCGTTTCGAAATCCAGCGAAGCTGAATTGATGCAATAACGTAATCCGGTCGGTTGAGGACCATCTTCAAATATGTGTCCCAGATGGCTGCCGCAGTGACGACAATGCACTTCGGTGCGTGCCATCAGCAGGTTGTTATCCTGGCTGCTTTCCACGGCGGATGGTTCGCGCGGCTGCCAGAAACTCGGCCAGCCAGTACCGGAATCAAATTTGGTGTTTGCGTCGAATAAAGGCTCACCGCAACATGCGCAACGATAGATACCCGCCTCTTTGAGATTCCAGTATTTGCCGGTGAATGCTCGTTCTGTGCCATGTTCGCGGCAGATGTGGTACTGCTCAGGCGAGAGTTTTTCACGCAAAATCTGTTCATCCAAAATTATTTTGTCGGTCATTGTGATTTCCTTTGCAATACGGAATTATGGCGCTATATGAGGTACTAAATACAGGAAATAAAATTTCATGGCTTTGACATTGACATACTGACCCATTGTGATCTATATTCTGTTTACAGTTTAGATCTAGTCTAAACTGTCGAATGCTTGTATATTGTATAGCTTCGCGATATCTGAACGTTACCTGAGGAGAATTACCATGCAACTCAAAGGTTCAAAAACTGAAACAAGTCTGAAAGAGGCGTTTGCCGGTGAATCTCAAGCCAACCGTCGCTACTTGTATTTCGCAGCAAAAGCTGACGTAGAAGGCCAAAACGACGTTGCTGCAGTATTCCGTTCTACTGCAGAAGGTGAAACAGGCCACGCTCACGGCCACCTCGAGTACCTCGAAGCATGCGGCGATCCAGCCACTGGCCTGCCCATCGGCGCTAGCCGTGACAATCTGAAAGCATCTGTCGCTGGCGAAACTCACGAATACACGGACATGTATCCCGGCATGGCCAAGACCGCTCGTGAAGAAGGTTTTGATGAAATTGCCGACTGGTTTGAAACACTGGCCAAGGCTGAACGCTCCCACGCCGGCCGTTTCCAGAAAGCACTGGACTCACTGGTTGACTAAAGTCTGATCATTGCGGCTACGATTGGCGCAATGATGCAACGGGTTGTAGCAGCGACAGCTGCCACAGCCCGTCGGTTTACCCCTTTTGTAATCAGAGAACAAAAATGACCGTGCGCGAAGGCAACCTCCAAGCTCCTACCCGACATCCGCTGGATTGGAAAAATCCCGAGTTTTATAATGAAGCTGCACTGTTTCACGAGATGGAACGGGTATTTGATTTGTGTCATGGCTGCCGCCGCTGTGTATCGCTCTGTACAGCCTTTCCAACGCTATTCGATTTGGTGGATGAATCATCCACGCTGGAAGTGGATGGTGTGAATAAACAGGATTACTGGAAGGTAGTGGATCAGTGTTACTTGTGCGATTTGTGCTACATGACCAAATGTCCCTATGTGCCGCCACACCCGTGGAACCTGGATTTTCCGCATACGATGTTGCGAGCGAAGGCAATCAAGTTCAAGCAAGGTGATACAAAATTTCGTGACAAACTGCTTTCCAGCACCGATGCCATGGGAAAGCTGGCCTCGATCCCGGTGGTGGTGCAGGTTGTCAATGCTGCGATGAGCAATCCCACCGCCCGCAAACTCATGGATGACCAATTGGGCATCCATCGGGATCAGGTATTGCCAAAATACGATAGTGCAAAATTTCGTAGCACTGCACGTCCCGATAATAGTTTTGCCAGCCGCGAAGGTGCCCAGACGCCAGGCAAGGTAGCGATATACGCAACCTGTTATGTGAACTATAACGAACCTGGGATTGGCCATGATTTGTTGAAAATACTGGCGCACAATGAAATTCCCAGTGTACTGGTTGAAAAGGAATCATGTTGCGGCATGCCGAAACTGGAATTGGGTGATCTGGAAACCGTTGAAAAGCACAAGAACGTGAACATTCCGCACCTGGCAAAACTGGCACGCGAAGGTTATGCCATTCTCACAGCCGTTCCGTCTTGCACGCTGATGTATAAGCAGGAGCTGCCATTGATGTTTCCGGATGACGCGGATGTGCAAGCGGTAAAAGCGGCAATGTGGGATCCGTTCGAGTACTTGATGGCGCGTCAGGCGGATGGCTTGCTCAAGACCGACTTCGTCAAAGCTTTGGGCAAGGTGGCCTACCATGTTCCTTGCCACCAACGCGTGCAGAATATTGGCAATAAAACCAGGGATAGCCTGAAACTGGCGGGGGCAGAGGTAACCATGGTGGAACGCTGCTCAGGTCATGACGGTACTTGGGGGGTGAAAACGGAATATTACCCGAATGCATTGAAAATCGGACGCCCGGTATTCAAGCTGATGGCGGCGGCCGATCCAGACTACATCAGTTCGGATTGCGCGATTGCCGCCAGTCACATTCAACACGGTATGGGTGAGAACAGTGCGCAGAAGGCGCATCCCATCACTTTGATGCGTATCGCCTACGGACTATAAGGAAAAACCAAATGAGCAACGAAGGATATCACGAGCCAATCGACAAACTGTCAGCTAAAACCCAGGATATGCATCGCGCCCTTGTCTCACTGATGGAGGAGCTGGAGGCGGTTGATTGGTATAACCAGCGTGTTGATGTGTGCACGGACACAGAACTCAAAGCCATCCTCGAACATAATCGGGACGAGGAAAAAGAACACGCGGCGATGGTACTGGAATGGATACGTCGACAAGACCCCGTTCTCGATCACCAGTTACGTGAATCATTATTTAAAAAAGGCCCGATCGTCGGTCAGCATGGACAAGAGGAAAAATAAAATGGGACAGATTACCCGAGATAGTTTGATGACGCTGGAGGCTTATGCCAAAGCACGGCCCGCATTGCGTGCACAAACAATCGAGCACAAGAAAAATCGCCGGGTGCAACTCGGTGATCATGTTGCATTGATGTTCGAGGATGAACTCACGCTGCGTTACCAGATTCAGGAAATGTTGCGTGTTGAAAAAACTTTTCTTGAAGAAGGTATCCAGGATGAGCTCAATGCGTATACGCCGCTGGTACCGGACGGCACTAACTGGAAAGCGACAATGCTGATCGAATACCCTGATGTGGACGAGCGTCGCGTGATGCTGGCCCAGCTCAAGGGGGTAGAAGACAAAGTTTATGTACAGGTAGCTGACCACGCTCGTGTGTATGCAGTCGCCGATGAAGATATGGAACGTGAGAACGAGGAAAAAACTTCGTCAGTACATTTTTTGCGTTTTGATTTGCAACCCGAGATGGTGGCCACACTTAAAACTGGAGCCTCGTTGGCGATGGGAGTGGATCATTCTGCCTATACTACGCGTATAGATGTGGTATCAGAAGCAAACCGTGCTTCCTTGATAAAGGATTTGATTTAAGTTAGGTGTCAACGGGCTTAAGGCCCGGAATACTGATGGTTGGATTGAAGATGAGGAGAATGTCGTGCTTGATAACATGATGATCAATCGTTTTAAATCTGGCTTGAGTCGCCAGTCTTTACCGTTGTCCGTACGCTTATGGAACGGTGAAACCTTGCGTTTCGGTGAGAGTGATCGAGTCAGGCTGTCGCTGAATTCTTCCAGGGCCGCAGTCTCATTATTTCAGCCCACTCTGGGGAAATTCGCACGTTGTTATGTGGAAGGCGAAATTGATCTGGAAGGTGATATTCATGACATCCTTGATCTGGGCGAACGACTCTGTGCCGAAGGGGAATGCCTTGCGCAGGACAACAAGGGTAGCCATGCTTGGAAATGGTGGCGTCATACCCGTTCGAGGGATCGTAGTAACATTGGTTACCACTATGATGTTTCCAACGATTTTTATGCGCTGTGGCTGGATCAAAAGCGCGTCTACTCCTGCGCCTATTTCCGCCATCCTGACGATACGCTGGAAGCCGCTCAGGAAGCCAAGCTCGATCATATCTGCAAAAAATTGATGCTTCAGCCCAGCGAAAGCCTGCTTGATATCGGTTGCGGCTGGGGTGGATTGATATTATGGGCGGCGCAGCATTATAACGTGCAGACAGTCGGCATCACGCTGTCGCAGAATCAGCATGATTATGTACAAGAGCAAATCAAGGTACGCGGCCTTGTAGGTCAGGTCGAAGTGCGTTTGATGGATTACCGCGATGTGTCTCCAGACATAC
>JBDSHM010000160.1:0-9656 GCA_039918495.1 Sulfuriferula sp.
CCTTCAACTTCGCTATGCACACGCGCAATGATGTGGGCAGCAACCAAGCCATCACCCACGCGTTCGCACGCATCGGCACCGGCACGCACCGCTGCGTTGACCGCACCGGTTTCGCCTCGCACCAACACGGTGACGTAACCGCCACCCACGAATTGACGACCTACCAGACGCACTTCAGCCGCTTTGGTCATCGCATCAGCCGCTTCAATAGCTGGCACCAGACCACGCGTTTCAATCATACCAAGGGCAACACCGCTCACAATAGCCATGAATCTTTCTCCTATGTCTTAAAAATTAGCGAAAAGGGATTTCGCTCAAGCGTCAGGGGCGGATGGCAGAATGCCTTCAACTTCGCTATGCACACGCGCAATGATGTGGGCAGCAACCAAGCCATCACCCACGCGTTCGCACGCATCGGCACCGGCACGCACCGCTGCGTTGACCGCGCCGGTTTCGCCACGCACCAACACGGTGACGTAACCGCCACCAACAAATTGACGACCTACCAGACGCACTTCAGCCGCTTTGGTCATCGCATCAGCCGCTTCAATAGCTGGCACCAGACCACGCGTTTCAATCATGCCAAGGGCAACACCCATACGTTCAGCCATTTTGTTACTCCTTCTTCAAACAAAGTTAAAAAACGAAATTTATACTGCCCAAACTCAAGGACGGTTCAACCTGAACCATTCACCTTGCTGCTACGCTGCTTCAGTCCTGTATATCCCAGTTATCGATGATTCCGCAGATTGTCAGGTCCGTCATTACGCTTCCACCCGGCATGGCCCAGCGCGCTGCACTGCCAGAGGCGGTGAATACCCATTTTCCGATGGGCACCCCAACAGGGTCAGTTGCTATCAACAAACCGCCGCTTTGATTTTCCAGCACTCGCAGCGGTGCAAGCTGCAAACCTTCCACCCGGCGCGTACAGACCAGATCATCCTTGACCCGCATGATATCCATCAGGCGCTTTCGCCTTCCCAGCGGTCAATAATTCCGACGATGGTCAGATCGGACGGGAATTCCTTGCTGCCCGCTGCTTCACGCGCGGCAGATGATCCCACACAAATCACCCAGTCACCTGGAATACAGCCCACCGAATCCACCGCGACACTGCGTGTGCCACCCACTTTGTCCTGCACAACAAGTAACGGCTTGTGGCCAAACCCGTCTATACGGTTGGTGGAAACCAGCGTTTTTTCTACTCTCATGACTCTCATTGCTTCACCTCAAAGAATCATCCTGTTAATGCCCGACAGACTCAGTGTCGTTTTCCACGAAGGCGCAGCGTTCGGTGTCACACACGTCACTGATCGCCATCTGACAATGCAGCAGCCCTTGCTCGTGCAACTGCGCATAACGCGCTTCAATGGCCGCTTTTACGCGCTTGCAGCGCACGATTGCGCGTTCGCGCGCGCCCGGCACACGCGAGGAATAGTGGAAATGTACCAACACCGGCACGGCCAAGCCGTGTTTGATATTGAGCCCGGTAAATACTTTGATGCCGATGTCTATATCGGCAGCCCCTTCCTCGACCGTGTCGAGGTGTGCGAAGTAAAATTTGTTGCGTAGCTGCAGTTCGCTCATGGCTTCACCTGCACAGATGAAGCGCTCGTTGTGGCCCAGTACGGCATAACGCCCAGCATGATGCTGTATCACATATTCAATTTGTGACAAGTTGGCTTCAAGAAAAGCCAATACCAGGCGACGCATACCTGGCGCCATGACGCCTTCACCTTGCGCCCAGCCATCTTCTTGTTCCGCCTGCAACACTACATTTTCAATCTGTGCACGCGCTGCGCTGGCCTGCATGCCCAATGTGTGCTTGTAGAGGGTACTCGCATCGACATAACGATAAGGATTCAGGTTGCCTTCGCCATCTGGTAAATGCACACGGATAGCATCCAGATCGGTATCCACACCGATGAGCAGACAGTCGGGCGCCGCACCCATGCCAAAGGTATTGTCGATTGCGGCACGCAATTCGCTCAACCGCTCCAGCGCCCGTTCCACCGCTTCGTTGTCATTGCTACCATGTGCGGCGCAGCCCTGCTGACCCGGATGCGAGGTGCTGAAGTGGTATACCGCCACCTTCAGATAATTTAGCGTATCGCCGCCCGGTATACCACCGGAGAGACGCTCCAGCTCGCGCTGACTCCAATCGGCCACATCGCCTTCAACATCAAAGAGCGCGCCGGCATAGGCCTTGACAGTTACGGCGTCATTTGGCGCCAAACGCAACACAAACGGCAGCAAGCCCTGTAAACGGCCATCCGCACAGGGACTAATGTCCAGGGTGTGGAAGCCGCATGACTGGATGAAGCTCGCATCCAGCGTCATGCATTCACGCCATGGTGCCTGATCCACATCTGCGTGATCAATACACTGCTTGAAACTATGGAAAATACAATACGCATGCAGCGCGCGCATATTCAAGCCCGACACCCAAGCTTCTTCAAGCAAGTCAGCGGGTAACGCATAACCCAGATTATCCTGCGCGATGCGCTGCGCACGCGCAACAAAATCGAGTTCATGCTGAAATGCAGACAGGGTTTTCAGCACATTCACTATAATCGTGAAGCGATTGCGTATCAGTTGTTCATAGTCATACAGGCGACGATTCAACTCCGGATCAACCAAACTGTGCTCACATGCCTGACCCGCACCGATAACGCAGGCCGGGTTGGCTTGAACCGCCAGCCCTAACGTCGCCCCGGCACTGCGCATGGCAGCAAGTCGTTTACGCGTATTCACTCATTCACCCTTAGCCGCGCGCACCACCCGACAAGGTCACAAACGCGCCTTTGCCGGTATTCCCAGACGAGCCAGTCACAGGACTGTCCTGTATTTCAGGTGCTTCAACCGTATCGCGAAAACGCAGGGCATTCATACCCATGCCGCGCGGGTTGCCGCGCTCCGTGGGGTTGCGCATCTGGCTCGACGCACCTTCGGTGCCACTTACCCGGCTCAGCGCGCTCCATGCATCACCAGTAACCGGACGGCCATTTTGATTACCATCACCGGTCAAACGGCTGGTAGCCGGCACCGCCGCTTCCTGATTGGCCATCAACGGTGTCGTTTCGCGATGACGGAACTCAGGCGTACCGGTAATCAGCCCCCCCGCCTTGTTGATCGGCCCGGTTATGCGCTCGTTGCTGGAAGCCATTCCTGTCACATCGTTGTTGCGCTGTTGGGCTGCACGTGCCGGTGTGCTGATGCTGAAATCCAGCGGCGCAGCGGGACGGGGCGGCTCTACCCAGACTTGCTGACGCGGCACGTAACGCCCGCTTGGCGCACAGCCTGACTGACTGTTATCAAGACCCACGTAAGGCGTGCCGCTCACTGTACCGCAGGCACCACGCTCGTCGCCGGTCATGACCGAACCACCCGCGCCTGGACGGTCGCCCGTCACTGGCAAGGCGGACATCAGTGCGCTGGCGCGAATCCGCGCTTCCTGCTCGAGCAGAGCCGGCGATTCGCAAAAACTGCTGTATTGGCTGCGTCCGACATAGGGCGTGCCACTGATCGGGGCGCAACCACCGAACTCGTCGCCCGTTACCTTGGTAGAACGCCCCACATAAGTACCTGTAACAGCTTGGCCACGCCAAGTCTGGTCAACCGCGACCTTTGCGACCGGCGCAACCGGGGTGCTCACAGCGCACACAGCTTGTTGCTGACCTGCGCCGATATATTCTGTACCGGTGACGGAGTTGCACCCACCCATCTCGTCACCGGTTACCTTTGGGGAACGGCCCACTTCCGTACCAGTCAAGGTACGACCCGACAAGGTTTGCATCATGCTGACCTTGCGTGGCGCGGACACTTCACACAGCGCGCTGTTGCCAGGCGTGGTGTAGTATTGCGACCCGGTAATACTGCGGCACGAGCCGAGCTCGTCACCGCTCACCTTTTCCGAACGCCCCACTTCGCTACCCGACACCGGCAAATTACCACGTGAAGACATGACGCTGACCTTGCGCGGATGGGCTGGTGCTTCGGTATTGCATACGCCGACATACTGTTCGCGTGCCAAGTACTCGGTACCCGTGATGCCACGACAGGCGCCGGTTTCATCGCCAGTAATATTTTCGCTATGACCGACCGAGGTGCCTGTCACAGCACCGCCCCGAGCAGTATGCGTGAGCGCCACTTTGTCTGGCGCGTCCGCGACTGTCGTGGGCATGTTATAGCCAGTACCGGTCACAAAGCGGTCTGCACCTTGTTCGCCACCGGTGACATCAGCCGGACGGTTAACCAGGGTACCGGTAATCAGCTTGCCTTTGCCCGACTCGGTGCTGGCTATCTTGGCTGGCGCCGGCGTCGGGCGTGCGTCACAAAATTCATCGTAACGCTGCGCCGCTAAATATTCTGTGCCGGTAATGCCTTTGCAGGCACCGACTTCATCACCCGTAACCTGCTGCGATCGGCCTACTTCGGTGCCGGTGACGCGACGCTCACGTACCGTGCTGCTCACGCCCACCTTGGCCGGAGCCGGCGCGGGACGCGCGCTGCACAGGGCATCAAACTGTTCGCTACCGATATATTCGGTACCGGTAATCGTACGGCACGAGCCTGGCTCATTGCCGGTCACGACCTTGCTGCGCTCTACCATGGTACCGGTAACAGATTGGCCCGACAGCGTATGGCCGACTTCTACTTTGGGCGGAACCGCCATCAACTCGCAGCTGTCTTGCCGATTACGCATCCGTCCACTTGGACGTGCCGACTGCTTGTTGCCATCTTCTCGCCCTACCAGCGATTGCATCAATCGGTGCTGGAGCGAAATCTGGTGACCTGTCGCGCCCTTGGCAATCGCAGCCTGCCAATCCTGTTGCGGCATGGTGGCTGCAATTTTAGTGGCCAACGCGACGCGGCGCAAGCCGGTCTTGCCGTCCTGCGCCAGAGCCGCACGACGTGCACGCGCCAAGGCACGCCCGGTTGGCATGTCCGCCTTGCGCGGTGTGCTGTCGACAGCCGGGCTGTAAGCAGCCGACACCAGGCCGGATTCATATGCAGCCGTTTCACGCTTGTCGCCTATACCGCACGACTTGTTCGCGCCGTTGCAGCCACAGCCACACGAAGCCGCGACATCGGAAGATGTTGACGCAGATGCCTGTATCGACGACTGCTGCGCCGGACGTACACGCCCACTGGGACGTGCTGGCGCCTGCTTGAGCGCGGCCTTGCCTACGGCACTCAACGCTTCACGGCGCGCACGACCGGCCTGACGTGCCGTCGAGATGGTTGCAGCAACGGCGGTTGGAGCTTGCGCCATCAGCTGCGCAGCCTTCGGCGCAGTTGCAGGCCGAGCACTGGGTACTGCCTGCGCAACAGACGATGAAGCCTGCCGGGCAGGCATGACGCCCACCGTCTTTGCTATCGCTGTTTTGCCATTTTTGGCCATGGCCTGACGGCGTTTCAAAGCCAACTCACGCCCGGAAAGGGTCGCACTGGAGTTGCTATCGCTGGTTAGTGTCATCACTTACCTCGAAATTAACGGTTTGTTGAGGTCGTTGCTGCCAAATGTTGACGCGGCAGCAACGACCTCAACAAGCAGTCGGTTTGTGCTGCTTGTTGAGGCGTTGGCGTGTCGCCAACGCTGGGACTTTCCTAGCGGAACACCACGAAGTTCATACCCTGGCTTTGCGCGTAGTTGTCGTACGCGACAAAACGCACTAGCTGGTTCGGAAATTCACGATGACACGCATCCAATTCTGCCAATACGGCATCCACCGACTGCTCACCGAAGAACGGCAGCTTCCACATGTACCAATAGTTGCTGGTAGCGGCGGTGCCTTTTTCGGTGTGCTCAACCGATGGGTTCCAACCCTGGCTAATGCAATAAGCAATTTGGCGACGCACTTGATCAGCCGTCATAGTCGGCAGATAGGAAAACGTCTCATATTTGGTACCGGCTTTGTATACTTGAACAGCCATGTTTATTTCCTTTCAGATATAAGGTTCGAAATGCATAAACGCGATTACTGAGGCTCAGGCCAGGCAGGGAAACCCACACGCCCGCCCGAATGCTCATATCCCGCTTTTACTTGTTCGCGATGTCCAGTTTGTCGACAGTATCGAACTCGAACTTGATTTCTTTCCATGTTTCCATGGCGATTTTCAGTTCAGGGCTGTTCTCAGCTGCGGCGATAAGGATTTCTTTGCCTTCTTTTTCGATGTCACGGCCTTCGTTACGCGCTTGCACACACGCCTCGAGTGCGACACGGTTGGCGCAGGCGCCGGCCGCATTGCCCCAAGGGTGGCCCAAGGTACCGCCACCGAACTGCAGCACAGAGTCATCACCAAAGATGCTGACCAGCGCTGGCATGTGCCAGACGTGGATACCGCCGGACGCTACTGCGAACACGCCGGGCATGGAACCCCAGTCCTGATCGAAGAAGATGCCGCGCGAGCGGTCTTCCGGCACAAACGATTCACGCAGCAAGTCGATCCAGCCCAGCGTTGCAGCACGGTCGCCTTCCAGCTTGCCCACCACGGTACCGGTGTGCAGGTGATCGCCGCCCGACAGACGCAGAATCTTGGCGAGCACGCGGAAGTGAATACCGTGGTGCGGGTTGCGGTCGACCACAGCATGCATGGCGCGGTGAACGTGCAGTAACATGCCGTTGTCACGACACCAGTTGGCCAGACCGGTGTTGGCGCAGAAGCCACCGGTGATGTAGTCGTGCATGATGATCGGCGCGCCGATTTCTTTGGCGTACTCGGCACGCTTGTACATGTCTTCCGGAGTTGGCGCGGTTACGTTCAGGTAGTGACCCTTGCGCTCACCGGTTTCGTGCTCAGCCTTGAGGGTAGCCTCTTGCACGAAGTCAAAACGCTGACGCCAACGCATGAACGGCTGGCTGTTAATGTTTTCGTCGTCCTTGGTAAAGTCCAGACCACCGCGCAAGCACTCGTATACTGCGCGGCCGTAGTTCTTGGCGGACAGACCGAGCTTGGGCTTGATGGTGCAACCCAGCAATGGACGACCATATTTGTTCATGATGTCGCGCTCGACCTGGATGCCCAACGGTGGGCCACCACAGGTCTTGACGTAGGCGATCGGGAAGCGGATATCTTCCAGGCGCAGCGCACGAATCGCCTTGAAGCCGAACACGTTACCCACCAGCGAGGTGAACACGTTGACCACGGAACCCTCTTCGAACAGGTCGATTGGGTAGGCAACAAAGGCAAAGAAACAGGTGTCGTCGCCTGGTACGTCTTCGATACGATAGGCGCGACCCTTGTAGTAATCCATGTCGGTCAGCAGGTCGGTCCACACCGTAGTCCAGGTACCGGTTGACGACTCGGCGGCCACAGCAGCAGCAGCCTCTTCGCGATCAACGCCCGCCTGCGGGGTAATTTTGAAGCACGCCAGAATATCGGTGTCCAACGGCGCGTACTCGGGCATCCAGTAGGTTTGTCGATATTCCTTTACACCCGCATTAAATTTTTTGACGCTCATCTCACTCTCCTTTCGGCACTAAGCCACAATCAATGACAACGCTTTTTTGCAAAGCATTCAAACCGGCATCGGGCTGAACAATGATCAACCTGATTCAGTAGCCCTAGCACTATAAATAGTCCTAACACTATAAACAAGTCGGAACATAATTTATAATGAATCTTTATTATGGAATTCATACATTATTCTGTATGAATACTTTACACGCCCCAATATTTCAGGATGCGGATGAACTTCACTCTTAGGCAACTTCAGTTATTTGAGGCGGTTGCGCGCAACAGCAGCTATACGCGCGCCGCCGCCGAATTGCATCTGACCCAACCTGCCGTGTCCACACAAGTCAAACAGCTTGAAGAAATAGTCGGCACGCCCTTGTTTGAACATATGGGCAGAAAAATATTTCTGACTGAAGCCGGGCGAGAAATGTACGAGTTCAGCCGCAACATTGCGCAAAAATTCACTGACATTGGCACCGTACTGGACGAAATGAAGGGCGTCCGGCGTGGTGCCTTGAGCATTTCAATTGCCAGCACGGCCAAATATTTTGCGCCCTATCTGCTCGCCGCATTTTGTCGTGAACACCCGGGCATTACCGTCAATCTTGATGTTACCAACCGCGAAGCGCTACTGCGCCAACTGGCCGACAACTCGCCCGACATGGCAATCATGGGAGCCCCGCCGGAAGGACTGGACCTGGTGGCGGAATCTTTCATGCTCAACCCGCTGGTGGTCATTGCCCCGCCCAATCATGCACTGGCCGGCAGTGAGCGCATTTCGCTGGAACGCCTGCTGCGCGAAAGCTTCATCGTGCGTGAGCGAGGTTCCGGTACGCGGACAGCCATAGAACGTTTCCTCGAACAGCGCAACTTAAGCATGACCACAACCATGGAAATGAGCCGCAACGAGGCCATCAAGCACGCCGTTATGGCCGGACTGGGGCTGGGCATCGTATCCGTCCATACGCTGGAAATGGAGCTGACGCTCAAGCGCCTGGTGGTGCTTGACGTAGAAGGCTTCCCCATCGTCAAGGACTGGTTTCTGGTACATCGGCGCGGCAAGCGGTTTTCAGGGGCGGCGGCGGCTTTCAAGGAGTTTGTTCTTCAGGAAAGCAGTCGCATCATTAAAATCCCGCAAGCCGAAGTCGACGCGTAAACCTGCACCGCGGAGCCGGTGCGTCACTTTCAGTCCTTGAATTTGACGAGGCGGCTGACCTGGATGTCGGATATGAAAATCACGCCGGTATGTTCGCTAAAAAACGGCGCAAACCCTTCCAGTATGGGCTGCACCAGCTCCTCTGATACGGCGGTGATGATCATGATCAACACGGAGTCTTCATTAAACATCACGTGCCCCTCATGAAAACCGTGGCTACCTTTTCCTGACAGCTTGTTGACGATGGTATAGCCGGTCACGCCAGCTCGTTCCAGCATGTCGGTGGCAAACGCCTGATGCTCACCCTCCAGAATAATTTCGAGTTTTTTGAGCGTACTCAGATTCAGATTATTCATGCTTCAATCACTCCCGGTGGGTTCGAGAACAAACGCATTAGGCAAGTCTACTTGTTGCCATGCGCCATGGTCATAAAGATGTACTGCGAGGGTTTCAGGATCGAGCACCAACATGCGTATCCAGCCATTCTGCACCAGACGCTTGATGGTAACGACGCCTTCTATCGCGCTGCGGGCGTGTTCAAATGGTGCCTCAATGAGCGTAATCAGTCGCAGCGGTTCATGATAAGGATGGCCATCCTTGAGCACGGTTTGTGCCGGCAAGCCGGTACGCAAGTCGCTCAGATTGCCGGTCATCACGCCAAAGCGGCCGGCGATATTGTGATACGCCTTGTTGCCACTGCCATAACGCTCATTGTCGACCGTAGAAAAATAATGCTCCATGTTGATCCATTGCCCGACCACCAAGGGACCGGTCAGGATGGACTCCAGCAAACGCCGTTTGGGATCGACACGCCAGTCATAGGAATTCAGAAAGGCACGGCCTGCCAGCCCGGCACGCTGGGTAAGCTGCCGCCTCCCAATGACAAAATAGGCATTACGCGACAAGCCCCATTCAGGTCGTGCCTGTGACCAATCGCTGGCATTGCGCCGCGCCAGGCGGCTCGACACATTGGCGTCCGGGGGTACACCGAAGTCGCTAGGAACCAGTGTTGCCATGCGTTCCTGCGCGCACAAGCGGG
>JBDSHM010000161.1:0-1952 GCA_039918495.1 Sulfuriferula sp.
ATCCAGGCCATTACGAGTACCGGTGCAACCGGCATCAAGGACATGGGTAAGGTGATGGCAATTTTGAAGACGCAACTGGCCGGACGCGCAGATATGGCGCAGGTTTCTACCCACATCAAAGCTAAACTGGCGGGCTGATTGCCCACGGCGTAGCGACGCTGGAACGTCCACCACGGGAGTAAAAATGATCCCGCAGGATTTTATCCAAACGTTGCTAAGCCGCGTGGATATCGTGGAAGTGATTGATCGCCGTGTGCCGCTGAAAAAAGCGGGCGCGAATTATCAAGCATGCTGCCCGTTCCATAACGAAAAATCCCCTTCTTTCACCGTTTCGCCCACCAAACAGTTTTACCATTGCTTTGGCTGTGGTGCGCATGGCACTGCCATTGGCTTTTTGATGGAATACGCCGGACTCGGCTATGTGGACGCCATCAAGGAGCTGGCAGGCCAGTTGGGATTGAGCGTACCCGAAGCAACTGCAGCCAATCCTGAGCAGCTCAAACAGGCTGCCAGCCTGGTAGAAATCATGCAACGCGCCGCCCAGTTTTATCGCCAGCGTCTCAAGCAAACGCCGCTTGCAATCGACTATCTCAAGAAGCGCGGCTTAACGGGCGAAATTGCCGCACGCTTTGGTCTCGGTTATGCTCCAACCGGCTGGCAAAATCTTGAAGCAATATTTGATATCTATACCGACCCTACTCTGACTGAAGCCGGACTGGTCATTACTAATGACGCAGGTCAGCGCTATGACCGGTTTCGTGATCGGATCATGTTCCCGATTGTGGGACAACGCGGTGATGTCATCGGTTTTGGCGGCCGTATACTTGAGGCTGGTGAGCCCAAGTATCTGAATTCGCCGGAAACCCCTCTATTCCAGAAAGGTAACGAGCTCTATGGCTTGTTCCAGGCACGTCGCGCCATTCATGATACCGGTCGCGCAGTTGTGGTGGAAGGTTATATGGATGTCGTGGCACTGGCGCAGCACGGTGTCGATTACGCCGTCGCCACGCTGGGTACCGCCACTACCCCGATTCACGTGCAAAAGCTGCTACGTCATACGGATGAAATCGTGTTTTGTTTTGATGGCGACGCCGCAGGACGGCGTGCCGCATGGCGTGCAATGGAAAACAGCCTGGACATACTCAATGACGGCAGTCGCATTGGGTTTTTGTTCCTCGCGCCTGAACATGATCCGGATAGCTATATTCGGGCATTTGGCAAAGCCGCCTTTGAAACCTTGCTGACTGACGAAGTTGTACCGCTCTCCGTTTATCTGTTCAAGGAACTGGCCACACTGCATGATCTGGGCGGCAGCGAGGGGCGTAGCGCCTTTTTACAAGCCGCGCGTCCCCTGTTAAGTCAGATACGCGCCTCGGCCCTATCCCTCATGTTGCGCAAACGTTGCGCTGAATTGGCAAACCTGCAATTGTCTGAACTCAATAGCCTGTGGGAAATCAAATCCCGACAACCCAACTCTTCGCGCGCACCTGCCCGTGCCGCTCGCCAAGCGCCTGCCTCCATTTGGCACAGGCTATTGTGCATAATTTTATTTATGCCCAGCTTGGCACGGGAACTTGATGCCAATTTGATTGCCCCAACTGGCCCGGATGCCGATGCGCTACGCGCCATAGTTGAATTGCTGCGTACCCATCCCAATTTAGGTACTGCAAGCATCGTAGATCATTTTCGGGACAGCGCCTTGATATCGATCATGCAGCATGCGAGCGCCGAAATAATGAGCTGGACAGATGATCTCGATATTAGCGCCGAATTCGAGGGTGCCTGTAATCAGGCACGTATGCAAATCGACAAATTACAGGGCACCCGCGTTCCTGACAAGCCTTTCAATGCCCAAACTGAAGCCGAAAAAGAGGCTTGGCGACAGCTGGTTCACAGGACAGGGCAGGTGAAAAAATGAGCGATGGTGCTCGAACAAATGTATAATTATCAGT
>JBDSHM010000162.1:0-4866 GCA_039918495.1 Sulfuriferula sp.
CGAAACAAACAACTGTCCCTGGTAATCCGAGTCAATCAAGCCGACCAGATTCCCCAGCACGATGCCGTGTTTATGGCCCAGGCCGGAGCGCGGCAGGATCATCGCAGCCAAATCGGCTCGCCCGATATGGATTGCCATCCCGGTCGGAACCAGTTCCGTCTGGCCCGGGGCCAGTTCCATCGCGGCATCAATACAGGCACGCAGATCGATGCCCGCCGCTCCCGGCGTTGCATAGCCGGGTAAGTCATTGTTTAGGCGTGCGTCGAGGATCTTGACATCAATTTGGTGTGACATGGCTTCCCTTGGTTTTGTGAGTATACAGACGCGCTATGTGGGCAATAAGCTGACGCGCCAGCGTTAGTTTGTCAGCATGAGGCAGCAAATGCTTACCTCGATCATCGAGCAGTAACAATTCGTTATTGTCGCTACCAAGCGCATCCTGGGCACGATTTACAACTAACAGAGGCAAATTCTTGCGTTGCCGCTTGGCCTCGCCATGCTCAAGCAGATTGTCCGTTTCGGCGGCAAAACCCACACAAAACGGCGCATCTGCGCGGTTCGCTATGCGCATCAGAATATCTTCATTGGGTAATAAATCGAGCGTTAGTGTGCGCTCGCTCTTTTTTATTTTCTGGGCCGTGTAAACTGCCGGACGGTAATCCGCCACCGCCGCCACGCTGATAAAAATATCCGCGTGATCTGCCGTTCTTTCGACTACCTGCGCCATTTCTTCAGCACTGGTTATCGACAGCCGCGTGACGCCCATCGGCGTTTCCCGGCATGTGGCGCCGCTTACCAACGTCACCTCTGCCCCGGCTTCATAGGCTGCGCGCGCGACCGCATAACCCATTTTGCCTGAGCTGATATTGGTAATTGCCCGCACCGGATCAATCATTTCCAGTGTGGGCCCTGCGCTCACCAGCACCCGCAGCCCGGCCAACAATTTAGGCTGGAAATAGGCGCTGAGCTCTGCCAGTAACGCTACAGGCTCCAACATGCGCCCCAGACCTGTTTCTCCACACGCCTGTTCGCCAGTAGCCGGTCCCAGCAATTGGACGCCATCCGCCTGCAACTGATGAATATTCCGCTGAGTTGCCGGATTTTCCCACATTTTCTGGTTCATCGCAGGTGCAACCAGCAGCGGACAGGCCCGTGCCAGACATAGCGTGGACAACAGATCATCCGCCCGACCGTGTACCAGTTTGGCTATAAAATCAGCACTGGCCGGCGCGATCAGCACCGCATCCACCGTCCGCGTCAATTCAATGTGGGCCATGCTGTTATCCACATCTGTATCCCACAACTGGGTGAAGACCGGCTTTCCTGACAACGCCTGGAAGGTTAACGGGGTAACAAACTGTGTGGCGGCCGCACTCATAACCACACGCACGTCTGCCCCCGCCTTGACTAACAGGCGCGTTAATTCGGCCGCCTTATAAGCGGCCACACCACCCGTGATGCCCAACAGAATGCGTTTGTGTTGCAAATCCGGCATGATAGCTTTGCGCCAATGCGCTGATGGTTTGAACAATAAGTACATTTTACGGGATTAGGGGGATGAATGGCGATTCGCGACTGGCCTGAGGATGATCGGCCCAGGGAAAAACTCTTGCAGCGCGGTGCACAGGCACTAAGCGATGCCGAATTGCTGGCCATTTTCCTGCGCACCGGCGTGTCAGGCAAAAGTGCTGTGGACATGGCGCGTGACCTGGTGCACCAGTTTGGCAGCCTGACCCGGCTATTCGCGGCCAGCCGTGGTGAATTCTGCGCCATTCACGGCTTGGGTGACGCCAAATATACCCAACTGCAGGCAGTGCTGGAAATGGCGCGGCGCGCACTGGGCGAATCCATGCGCCAAACCGATGCCCTTGCTTCGCCCGGCGCGGTGCGCGACTACCTGCGTCTGGCACTGGCAGGCAAAGCCTACGAAGTATTTTGCGTGGTGTTTCTGGATACACAAAACCGCGTTCTGGCGGTCGAAGAGTTATTTCGAGGCACGCTTACCCAAACCAGCGTATATCCGCGCGAAGTTGTCAAGCGCGCGCTGGCCCACAATGCCGCTGCGTTGATTCTGGCGCATAATCATCCTTCCGGCGTTGCCGAGCCCAGCCGGGCCGATGAGGCCCTTACGCTGGCATTAAAAAACGCATTGGCGCTCGTGGATGTAAAGGTTCTTGACCATTTCATCGTGGGCCATGGCAATGCCGTGTCGTTCGCGGAACGCGGATTGCTTTGACGACAGCCAGCGGAATATGGTATAAAACGCGTTTTACCGAATTCAGCAGGGAGGTCATTATGGCCCGTGTATGTCAAATTACCGGCAAAGCGCCGATGTCGGGAAACAACGTTTCCCACGCCAACAACAAGACTAAACGTCGTTTTCTGCCGAATCTGCAGTCGCGTCGCTTCTGGCTTGAAGAAGAAAACCGTTTTGTGCGCCTGCGCGTCTCTACTGCTGCGCTGCGTACCATCGACAAAAAGGGCATTGAAGTTGTGCTCGAAGAAATGCGCGCCAAAGGCGAGAAGGTTTAAGGAGTAAAACATGGCCAGCAAAATCCGCGAAAAAATCAAACTCGAGTCCACCGCAGGTACCGGACATTTTTACACCACCAGTAAAAACAAGCGTACCACGCCGGAAAAACTCGAATTCATGAAATTCGATCCGAAGGCACGCAAGCATGTGCTGTATAAGGAAATCAAGCTGAAATAAATTCAGGCTTGCGTAAAATAAAAAACCCGCACTAATGGCGGGTTTTTTATTGCCTGCATATTACCGTCTCAACTAACTCCCAACAAAAAGCCCGCCATAAGGCGGGCTTTTTGTTCATCCTATAATTACCGGAAGAACACATCAAGCTCAAGCATAACAACGCAGCTTGCGCGAGAACTTCTGCAATGACTCAATGCCGCTGGATTCAGCACGATGACACCAGTCCTGCAATTGAGCCAGCAATTGTTCCTTGGTAGCACTGGAGCGCGCCCATAATGCAGCCAGATCCTGGCGCATGGCGTATACCGTGGCCAACTCCTTACTCTGATTTAACACCGCTGACAAACTGACTTTATCCTGCTCGTGCATATCTGCGGCATCCAGGTGCAGCCAGTGTTTGACTTTTTTAACCATGCCGCCCTCATTGAGCTGGGGCAATGACGTCTTGAGCTTAAGCACTTCATCCGCATACATGGTTTTCACCGAACGGGTAAACCGTGTCAGCACATCATAGCGGTGTGTGATGATGGCCTGCAACGTCGCCTGATCGCAAACTGTCTTGCCTTTGGTCATGCGTACCCGAGGCGCAACTTTTTTGACTTTGGCCAAACCAAAAATTTCCATAATGCGGATATACATCCAGCCGATATCAAACTCGTACCATTTGTTGGACAGCTTGGCTGAACTGCCGTAAGCATGATGGTTATTGTGCAACTCCTCGCCACCAATCAGGATGCCCCAAGGTGAGATGTTGGTGCTGGCATCCTCGCAAGTGAAGTTACGATAGCCCCAGTAGTGGCCGACACCATTGATAATGCCGGCGGCCGTAACCGGTATCCAGGCCATCTGAACCGCCCAGATCGTCAACCCGATAGGACCGAATAGCGCCAGGTTAATCAACAGCATCAGCACGATGCCTTTACCGCTATAGCGCGAATAGACGTTGTGCTCAAGCCAGTCATCCGGCGTGCCAGCGCCATATTTGTCCATTGTTTCCTGATTTTTTGATTCGGCACGGTACAGTTCGGCCCCCTCAAAAAAGACTTTTTTCAGACCGAGCACTTGTGGACTGTGCGGATCATCCGGCGTCTCGCACTTAGCATGGTGTTTGCGATGAATCGCTGCCCATTCCTTGGTCACCATACCGGTACTGAGCCACAGCCAGAAGCGGAAAAAATGACTGACGATAGGGTGCAACTCCAAGGCGCGATGCGCCTGATGGCGGTGCAAATAGATGGTCACGCCGGCAATGGTTACATGGGTGAGCGCCAAGGCTACCAAAACATAACCCCACCAAGGGAGATGCCCTACCAGACCGTTTGCTAATAAATCCATAGTTTCACTTACCTCTAAAAATGACTGCGAATCGCAGCGCGGAAGGTATTAGTAATGCAGGCAAAATAAGCTGACCCTAAAATAAACCCTCCATCGTGTAATATAACAGAAATACGTCCGATACATTCAACGTTTTATTTCCGGCCCAGTGCTCAGCTAAATCACGATACTGGCGGTGGATCCCGCCTAGTATTGGAGAATGTCGTCAAGTACAGGATTAAAGGGCGCGCAGATTGAATCAGGGCTTGAATACAACAGCATGTTCCCTATGCCGCTGCCAGTTTGCCGCATAGGCTTGGGCAAGCGCAGGGTTGCCACGTATTACAAGCAGATTTTCAGCGTTGCGGTATTGCGCCGCGTGGGTGAAATTGTAACTGCCGGTAATGACCACGGGCGCGGTATCAGCGTCGATGACCATGATTTTGTTGTGTGCGCTACGATGTTCGCCGTCCAGATATACCGGTACGCCGCCAGCAGCAATATACTTCACCACGCTGGTGGGAATGCGTTCAGCCTGATCGCTATCAATAATCAGCGTCACGTCCACACCGCGCTGCCGTGCAGCAATCAATGCATCAGCAATGGCCCGATGGGTAAAGCTGAAAGCCTGTACCAATATCTGGCGCCGCGCATCATGTATCGCAGAAATCACCAATGCCCCGGCGTCATCTCCCGGTGTAAATGCCACCTGTATGGTACCTACCGCTGGGAATACCGACGCTACGTGTCCGTCCTGAAACGCCCAACTGACATGGCTGCATGATATCAGCGCCAGCCAGACGATCATTTTGCGCATCTCAGCTCGCTTCCAGCACCGCAGC
>JBDSHM010000163.1:0-5876 GCA_039918495.1 Sulfuriferula sp.
CCAGCCCGCGCAACGGCCTGGGCTTGTTCCAACCGGTCGGCACGGGCATTGCGTTCAGCATCAAGGTAAGCGGCTTTGTCTTCAGCGCGCTGTGACGTGACGCGGGTAGAGGTCAGAATGGCACGCAGATTTTCCGTCAATACATCCCAGAAATTGTTATTCGATTTGCTGTCTACCGTGGTGGAGGAACTGTTGCTGCCTTGCATATTGCTGCCCGTTTCAGCTCCGACGGCACCACTTCCGGTACTGGCAATTTGCGCCGCCACACCGATAGTGGAAGTGGTATTGCGCGAAAGATTGACGTAATTGACTTTGTAAGTCTTCAGATAAGGCGTGTCGGGCATGATCGACAGCGTATTGCCTTCCATCCGATAACGGATATTAGTCTGTCGTGCTATTCGTTCGAGAATGGCGGATAGGGGTTCATTGACTGCGTTCAGCGTGACGTTGCCAGTGATGCCGGTGCCGATATCGATATTCTTTTTGGTATCCCGTGCCAGTGAAAACAACAGGTCTTTGACTGGCACATTGTCTACTACGATCGTGTAGGTCGGTTCGTGGATCTCAGCCTTGGGCGATGGCAGGTAGGGAACAGTTTTGACCAGTGGCGGGATATCGGCCTGTCTGGTTGCCGGCTGTGTGGATTGCTGGATATGCCCTTGTGAAGGCTGAATCACGGCTTGCGGCACACAACCCGTCAGCAGGGAAGCGGCCAATATCGGCAAGCACTTCCATATTGCAATATGCATTCTTATGCGCGAACCTTCCTGCACTGTGAGCCCTCTCATCCGGTTCTTTTCAGAAATGGTATCACGACTGCTTGCCAACTTGTTGAATTTGCCGGGTTTCATTACGTATTCCGCCCACCGTTCTAAGGTAGGGCTGACGCTTTCGAACTGCTTCCGGCAGGCTTGCCAAAGCATGGTTGGCAGCTTGCCGAGAAGGATAGCTGCCATAAATAACGGTCCAACTGGGGTGGCCTTGAGCCTGACTGCGGAAAATTCCCAGTTGATTCAGCGCCAGACCGGATCCTTCGCTGCTGAGATAGGCCGGGAATTCTTTCGGGTCGCGTAGCAGCGAAAGTTGCAGGGTATAGGTATCGGTCGGTTGCTGCATGAGCCAATTTCGGGTGGCGTTGAGACGCTGCTCGAAAGGGTCGACAGGAATGGATACCGTTTTGCTTGCCTGTTTTGGCGGGGTGACGACGACAGGCCTGGTTTGAACAAGCGTGGTACGAGTCAGCCGGGACGGTGCGGCCGCCGGTTTCGACAACCAGTAAAACCCGGCCAGAACTGCAAGCATCACGCTCAAGGCAATGATGGATAACAACCAGCGCGGGGATGAATGCATGCCGTCGTTAAAGGCGCTATCGCGCAAAGCCACGCGAATGTGGCGAGGCAAAACAGTATGGGTATTGTCGGTATAGGCGGCAAGCAGACTTTTGTCGGCTAATATGTTGACGCGTCTGGTCAGGCCTCGCGATGCTTGCGCAATCTTCCGTACGACACGCCGGTCAAATAAATCGGGGCCGCGATATCCCGCAGTCGTCAACCGAAAGGCCAGATAGGCGCGTATATCGTCGGCAGTAAATGGCATCAGGGCAATGGCCGTAGTAATGCGTTCACGTAACTGACGAATGCGCTGATCGGCGAGTTTGATGTCGAGTTCCGGCTGGCCGAACATGACGATCTGCAGCAGTTTTTCGCGTTCGGTCTCCAGGTTGGACAGCAGGCGAATCTCTTCCAGCGTTTCCAGTGTCATGCCCTGGGCTTCTTCGACAAACATGACCACCTGTCTGTTTGCATCGTGCCGCGCCAGCAGGTAATCGTTCAGGGTACGCAAGTGTTCCGCGCGGCTGGCACCGGTCGGATGAGGCAGTTCCAGTTCGGCCAGGATGGAAGGCAGCACATCCTCCGGTTTGACATTGGGGTTGGCCAGATAAACGGTTTCGATGTCGTCGGGTAAATGTTGTTCCAACATCCAGCACAACATGGTCTTTCCGCTGCCTACTTCGCCGGTGACCTTGATGATCCCTTCGCCCTGGCGAATGGCATATACCAAGCCCTGGAGAATCGCGCCGCGTTCACCGCCGGAAAAGAAAAACCCCGTGTCCGGTGTAATGCGGAACGGGGCTTCTTTCAGGCCGAAAAATTCGTAGTACATGAAGGCGCTTTATCCTTGAGCAATTTTGGTCTGGAGTGCAAGAGGCCGGAACAGATTTTCATTTCCATTGCTTCCAATAATTGGATCGCTCGCTGTGGCAGGACATCTCGTTTTCACATGTTTTATACTTCGTTGGTGTAAGTTTGCATCCTGCTATACAGCGTGGTGCGGTTGATGCCGAGAATTTTTGCTGCTTGCGAGAGATTGCCGTGGGTAAGATTGAGCGCAGCCTCGACGTAACTCTTCTCCCACTGTTTCATGGTCTGGTCGAGACTGAAGTTGGCCAGGGTTTGCAGATGTTTACGCGCAGTATCGTAGAGCGCCTTGCCATCGTTTGGTAGCGGAATTTCGGATGGAAAAGCGGTGTCGGTATCCAGTTCGGTTTCCAACTGCTCAACGGTCACATTTTGTCCGGCACACTTGGTGGTCAGACGAATGACGATGTTGCGCAGTTCACGTACGTTGCCGGGGAAATGGTACTCCTCCCACATCTGGCGGGCGCGGCTGTCGAGCTGAAACGGTTTTACGCGCGCTTCACGAGCGTAAAATTCACGAAAGTGTTCGAGCAGACGTATTTTATCCTCGCCCAGTTCGCGTAATGGCGGCACGGCAATACCGAATACCGACAGGCGGTGATACAGGTCGGCACGGAAACGTCCGGCCTTGATTTCCTGGCGCAAGTCGCGGTTGGTTGCAGTGACGACGCGTGCGTTGGAAAAACGTGACTGGGTTTCACCCACGCGTTGAAATTCCCCGTTCTCGAGTACGCGCAGCAATTTGGCTTGGAGTTCCAGCGGCAACTCGCCGATTTCATCCAGGAACAATGTGCCGTCGCTGGCATCCTCGAAGTAACCGGCACGGTTAGAAGTGGCGCCAGTGAAGGCGCCCTTGCAATAACCGAACAAGGTAGGCTCAACCAGCGTCGGCGAAATGGCCGCGCAATTGAGTGCCAGATAGGGTTTTCCGGTACGGCTGGACAGCTTGTGCAAACTGGCGGCGACCAGTTCCTTGCCGCTGCCGGACTCGCCTTCGATCAGCACAGGAAAGGGCGCATTGGCGTATTGGGTGATCTGCTGGCGCAGCCGATCGAGATTGAAACTGGTACCGACAATCAGATTTTCCGTAGCGGGTACTTCGGTTTCCGCTGTGCGCTCCGCGTCCTGAATTAGCAGGGCATTGAACAGTAAAGACTTGATTTGTTCCGGTTCGCAAGGTTTGCCGACAAAATCAATTGCGCCCAGGGCGCGTGCATGGCGCGCATTGGTTTCATCGTTCTGTCCGGACAGTACCAGGATTTTAATGCCGGGCGAGTACCCGAGCAGGTCGCTGATAAGCTGGAAGCCTTCATCCGGCTTGTGCGGTAATGGCGGCAGGCCGAGGTCGACAAGCGCGAGTTGTGGCGGCGCATCAAGTTGAGTCAATAGACTTTTGACCTGCTGGCGCGAATCCGCCACGAATACCTCAAAATCCTTGGACAATACAAAATTGAGCGTATCGGTGATGAGCGGATCGTCATCTACGATCAACAGGGTGGGTTTGTTGCCCTTGTTTTGTAAGCTCACGGCGTTCCTCTTTGCATTATTGGCATTCTGTACCGATTGTGCCAGATTGCAGGCTGTGCGGGTAGCGCTCCATACATGAATTACCCTGCAGTGTGATAGTATTTGCGGCAGTTTGCGCGTAATTTTGCGCGCAGGGTTCCATAAATTTTGGCAAAGTGTTATGAAAGATTTTATCGCATTACTGGTGGAACAAAGCCGACAGCAACGCATTGTAATTAATCCGGCACTCAATGATGCGCTTACCCATCTTGATCATGCGTTGGAAGGGCTGTGTGCAGCGGTTCAGGTGGAATACCATGGTCCTTATGTGGGCGTGGAAACGCCGTTGGCACATCAAATGGTGGTGCGAGAGCATGAATGGAAGATCCATCAACCTGCCTGGAGCATGAAAATATGTGTGGCGGCACCTGAAGCCAACTGCCGTGCAGAATGGCCGATCCAGGGCGTGAGCCGACTACGCAAGGTTTTAGTGGTGAAAGCGTTGCCGGAATTTTTTGCCGGATTTGCGGAAGCCGTCAAGTCGGCAGGTAAAGAGAACTCCAGCGCAGGCATGCGCGTTGTGGAGCTGGCACAGCGTTTTAACAGTTAACACTGCCGTGGATATGCGCCGTATCCCGTTTGTTGGCAGGCTGCTTCCAGTAGCGGGAGAAGGTCAGCCGACGGCCAAGGCTGACCCGGAAAATTATACCGTGCAAGAAGTCTGTGCTTCGATCGAGAAAATGATCGAGTCAATGATATCTGCACGCAAAAAACATGTGGGATGGCAACGTCACAACATTCTGAGCCTGCACGATCAGGATGATTTCTCGGCACCTCTCATTAATCGTTTGACTCAACACTATTTGGCACTCCCTCCCTACACCTCCAGCGTGAGTAGCAGCTTGCTGGCGACGATTCATGGTTACTGGGAAGAGATGAGTGAAATTCATCTGCAATGTGTTTCCTATTTGCTGGGCCATGCCGAATCCAGATTGAATTCCATGCTGCCATTGCTCACCCAGCGTGCCTTGTATCATCACGCCATGCAGATGAAATGGTTGTGGTTACGCTATCAGGTTATCCCGCCCTATTGCTGGGCACGTTTGCATCGACTCTATGCCGTCGCTGAAAAATACGAGTTTGCCCGCG
Organism: Sulfuriferula sp.; assembly: GCA_039918495.1. GTDB lineage: Bacteria > Pseudomonadota > Gammaproteobacteria > Burkholderiales > Sulfuriferulaceae > Sulfuriferula. Next base: position 4,854 of record JBDSHM010000163.1, read on the forward strand.
AGCCGATGCCTTTGCCGGGTATGCGGCGTGCCAATACCAGCTGTGAAACTTTGTATTTGCGCCCGCAGATGTTGCATAGTTTGCGGCCCGATACCATGCAGCCGCGCGAGATTGAGCAGGTAGACGAATGGATAGCCCGATGGAGCAAGAGCGTATTGCTGGACCGTACGCTGATATCCGAAAAACACCGTTACGGGGTCAATCTGAAAACAGGTAATCCTCCCAAACCGTTGGCCATGCTGAATGAACCGGGTAGTTATCGTTATTGGGGGACTGGCCTCATGCTGGCCGCCATGCATGCCGAACATGAGCAAGCGGGACAGGATGAACAGGATGGCTGGCGTCAGGCATTGTGGCGCAGAGTAGTAAATGACTGGTCAGGTATTCCACCGATGCGTCAGCATCCACGTCAGATCATCGGCAAGCAGAGCGAGTTGTTTCTGGGTTTTGACGAGATACACGGACGAATCGATCATCAGGCGTCGCGAGTACATGATTTGCCACATTTGCAGCATTGCCGGGTTCGCGATGAAGGAGCCGAAGGTGTGGGCATCGCTCTGAATACTTCGGATGGCATACCCGTGGTGATCAATAGTTTGATCGGAATTGAGATTGACCATCATTTTCTGGTGGGGATGGTATGCCGCATCCGGCGGCATGAATCCGGCTGGACCGAAATCGGTATTCGTCGTTTGGCGGGAAACGCGAGGCCGGCCAAGCTGGAGAGACTCAATCTGGGTCAGGCAGGGCAGACCGTTGATGCGCTGTATTTATCCATAACAGGCCCTTTCGGGCGGCGCCGTTGCATATTGATACCGGCTAGTGTCAGCCGTGATGGTGGACAGTGGCGACTGGTGAGGCAGGGCCGGCATCACCTGATCCGCCTGCGGTCACCCATGCAGGGAAATCGGGACTATGTGTTAGCGGATTTTGACGGGTTGGTAGAGGAGCCCTCAAGCGTATGAAGCACCCAGTCCCACTGGAATTTATTGCCGGCGGTCGGCCAGTCGAGGCCAGCGTGAT
>JBDSHM010000164.1:0-3412 GCA_039918495.1 Sulfuriferula sp.
GGCATTTCGACCAGCTTGCCATTTGATGTGCAAACGGCATTGGTTCGGTCGATCACGGGTTTTGAAAATGCGCACATAACGCGCCCGGGATACGCAATTGAATACGATTATTTTGATCCGACGGCGCTGAAGAGTTCACTCGAAACAAAGGCGATTCAAGGACTGTTTTTTGCCGGGCAGATCAACGGCACGACGGGTTACGAAGAGGCTGCCGCACAAGGCCTGCTGGCCGGCATTAATGCCGGTTTATATACCCAGGAGCGCGCAGCGTGGTGCCCTCAACGCCACGAAGCTTATTTGGGCGTGCTGGTGGACGACCTGATTACGCGAGGCGTCACCGAGCCTTACCGGATGTTCACCAGCCGCGCTGAATATCGTTTGTCGCTGCGCGAAGATAATGCCGATTTGCGTTTAACGGAAGTGGGCCGCGAGTTGGGGGTGGTCGATGATGTGCGCTGGGATGCCTTCAGGCGAAAGCGCGACGCCATTGAGTCTGAACAGGCGCGTCTGCGCAGCGTCTGGGTGCGCCCTGAAAGCCTGTCTGAAGCTGATGCGCTCAGGGTGCTGGGCAAATCGATTGAGCATGAGTACAGTCTGTATGAATTATTGCGGCGTCCGGACGTGGACTATGCAGGGATATTGAGTTTGTCGGGCGAGGGAGAAATAATTGTCGACCCACAAGTGGCCGAACAAGTAGAAATCCAGGCCAAATACCAAGGGTATATTGAGCGACAGCACGACGAAATTGTGCGCGGCCGTGCGCAGGAAGGATTGTTGCTGTCAGCGGACTTGGACTACGGTCTGGTGCGTGGTTTGTCCATTGAAGCGCAACAAAAACTGAATCGCCACAAACCGGAAACGATCGGCCATGCTTCGCGTATTTCGGGGATTACGCCGGCAGCCATTTCAGTACTGTTGGTGCACTTGAAACGCTCAGGCCCCGCTATAAAACTTAAAACGTACGCATGACCCCCTATCAGCAATTGGCGGCGGGCACTCGCTCGTTGGGGATCGCGCTGGATGAAATGCAGTTAACGCGATTGCTGCAATACCTTGGCCTGATTCAGAAATGGAATCGAGTGCATAATCTTACCGCGCTGCGCGATCCGACAATGATGTTGACCCACCATCTGCTGGATAGCCTGGCCGTGTTGCCGCATCTCAGTGCAAAGCACTTGCTGGATGTCGGAAGTGGCGCAGGTTTGCCCGGTATTCCGCTGGCAATCGCACGTCCGGACTGGGAAATTACACTGTCGGATAGCAATCAGAAAAAATCCAGTTTTCAGCTTCAGGCCGTGATTGAATTGGGCTTGAACAATGTTCGGGTTGTTTCTGGACGGGTGGAGGATATTCAATGTGAGCAAAAATTTGATGCGGTGATCTCCCGCGCATTTTCCGAAATTGCGGATTTCATCGCATGTTCGACTCGCGTACTTGCAATGGCCGGGCGCTGGTATGCAATGAAGGGCGCCTATCCGGAAGTGGAGTTGGAAAAATTGCCCGCCGATGTCGAAGTAGAGCGGATCACCTCATTGGTTGTCCCGGGGCTGGATGCGCAGCGTCACCTGATTACCCTGAAAGCCGTGTAATGACAAAAATTCTGGCAATAACCAATCAAAAAGGAGGCGTCGGAAAAACGACGTCTGCTGTTAATCTGGCCGCGAGTCTGGCGGCATTGGGGCAGCATGTTTTATTGGTGGATCTGGACCCGCAGGGCAATGCGACCATGGGCTGTGGCGTAGATAAGCGCAGTTTACGGCATACCGTCTATCATGTGCTGCTGGAATTGGCACCCTTGTCTGAGGTGCGTCAGCATTCGGAGAAAGGCGGGTTTGATTTGCTGCCGGCCAACCGTGAATTGGCGGGTGCGGAAGTGGAGCTGGTTGACCAGCCGCAACGCGAGACCCGGCTTAAAAAAGCGCTATCCGCCGTCGCAGAAGAATATGACTACATATTGATAGATTGCCCGCCAGCGCTTAACCTGCTGACAGTAAACGGGCTGACGGCGGCTGATGCGGTAATGATTCCTATGCAGTGTGAGTATTATGCGCTGGAAGGGCTGTCGGACTTGGTCAATACAATAAAAAAGGTGCGCACGAATCTGAATCCTCGTTTGGAAATAGAAGGATTGCTACGCACCATGTTTGATCCGCGGAATACCCTTGCTCAACAAGTTTCCGATCAGCTTAAGCAACATTTCGGCCGCAAGCTTTATGATACGGTCATCCCGCGCAACATCAGACTGGCTGAAGCGCCGAGCTATGGTTGCCCGGTATTGGCGTACGATCGCAATTCCAAAGGCGCGCTAGCATACCAAAGCCTGGCAACAGAGATGTTGCAGCGTGGCCTGGATAAAGAGTAAGCGCACGCTAACATAAATGAGGTTAAATACATGGCGAGATTAAAAGGTTTGGGACGTGGGTTGGATGCGCTGTTGGGTGGAGAAGATGCGGCAGCAACGCCAGGAGAACTGCGCAATTTGCCCGTCTCTCAACTCCAGCCCGGCAAGTATCAACCGCGTACCAGAATGGACGAAACTTCGTTACGGGAACTGGCTGACTCAATCAAATCACAAGGATTGATGCAGCCGATACTGGTGCGAGAAGTTCGCGCAGACGGCTATGAAATCATTGCCGGTGAACGACGTTGGCGGGCGGCGCAACTGGCCGGCATGGGAACGGTGCCGGTGGTCGTGAAAGTGGTCCCTGATGAGGCTGCGCTGGCAATGGCGTTGATAGAAAATATCCAGCGCGAGGACCTCAATCCGATGGAGGAGGCCACCGGCATTCAGCGCCTGATCGATGAGTTCAATATGACCCACCAGGCCGCTGCTGAAGCTGTGGGACGTTCTCGTAGCGCAGTAACCAACCTACTGCGCCTGCTCAATTTGGCGAAGCCGGTTCAAGCCATGGTACTGGAACAACAGCTGGATATGGGGCATGCACGGGCATTATTGGCACTGACTCACCCCAAACAGAACGAAGCTGCGCATGTTATCGTGCAAAAACAAATGTCGGTGCGCGAAGCGGAGCGTCTGGTGGGACAAATGCTGAATCCGTCAATTGCAACGACGAAGAAAATAGATCGGGATATCCAGCGTCTTGAAGAAACACTGTCGGATCGTTTGGGGACACGGGTCAATATTCTGTCGCGCAAGGGGGGTGCAGGAAAACTGACGATAGAATATGCAAGCCATGAGCAGCTGGAGGGCATTCTTAACAAGCTCTAGGTGAGCATACATGGGCCAACGAAACAGACATATCAGTACCCAGAAAATCCTCAATAAATTACCCCGCTTCAATATCAAACTACCTAATCGTTGCATTAGGTGCGCTAATTAAGGTATCATCCGCCTCTATTTACAGGTTGGCATGCCCGCCTGTGGCTAATGCGCGCAATAATTCCGCAACAC
>JBDSHM010000165.1:0-3508 GCA_039918495.1 Sulfuriferula sp.
CACCTCCTGCATGGCGGGTGCCTGACCCAGAATTTCCGGCACCGCTTCATTGGGGGCGGCGACCATTTCGTCTTCGCGCAGGCTTTCATCGATGGCGCGACGGATCAGTTCGATCGCATGATCGACATCGAATGGCTTGGGTAAATATTCAAACGCACCACCCTGAAATGCAGCGACTGCCGACTCCAGATCGGAATAAGCGGTCATGATAATAACCGGCAGGCGCGGGAAGCGCTCCTTGAGCCGTTGCAGCAAATCCAGGCCCGAGGCGCCGGGCATGCGGATATCGCTCACCACGACTTGCGGCGAGTATTTTTCCAGCGCTGCTTCAGCCTCCTGCACCGAGGAAAAGCTGGTAAACGGAATCTCCTCGCGTTTCAGGGCTTTTTCAAACACCCAGCGTATGGAACGATCATCGTCGATAATCCAGACAGGTTTCATCATAATTTATAATCAGTTCTCTTTATTTCCGTTTTGTCCCAACGGCAACAGCAGGGTAAAACAGGTATGCCCGGGACGACTATCCACCTCGATCGTACCCTGATGCTGGTGCACAAATGTCTGCGCCAGCGTCAGGCCAAGGCCGCTACCGCCTTCCCGGGCTGATACCAGCGGATAAAAAATTCGTTCGCGCACGGATTCCGGAATCCCCGGACCATTGTCAATAATCTGTATTTGCACAGCCAGCGGATGGCGTTTCATGGTCAACGTCACCTGCCGTGCAATGCGCGTACGCAGCACAATTTCTCCTTTCCCGTGCAATGCCTGAACTGCGTTGCGCACAATATTGAGCGTAGCCTGGATAAGCTGCTCACGATCGCCGGTAATATCAGGAATACTGGTGTCGTAATCACGCCGGATCGTCAGCCCGCTCTGCGTTTCTGCCAGCACCAGGCTGCGTACCCGTTCCAGGACTTCCAGAATGTTTACCGCGCTGATTTGCGGCAGCCGGTGGGGCGTGAGCAATCGATCCATCAGGGATTGCAGCCGATCGGACTCCTGGATGATTACCTGCGTATATTCTCGTGTTTCCTTGGGTAGCTCGTGCTCCAGCAACTGCGCGGCGCCACGGATGCCACCCAGTGGGTTTTTAATCTCATGCGCAAGGTTGCGAATCAGCTCGCGGTTGGCCTGTTGTTGCAGCAACATACGCTCATCCCGGGCTATTTTGAGCTGCTGATCCATGGGATGAAATTCGATCATGAATGCCACCGGCGCATTTTCGAGCGGCGTTACGGTGCAACTCACCTGCAGACGATTGGTATTCACCTCCAGAATCAGCTCGTGTTCGGTAAAACTGGCATTGTGCGACAACGCGTAATCAAGGGCTGCGTGCAACTGCTTTGGCGAATTAAACAGCGCATCCAGTGACATGCCGCTCGCCTGGCTGGCCGAAATCCCGAGCAGATTTTCTGCGGCCGGATTCAGGTAGGATGTCTGGCGTGCCTCATCCAGCGCCAGTACTGCCGTGGCCAAATACTCCAGACCCATCAACTGATGGTCTATATGGTGCATCGTAGGCGGCTGAGTGTGGGTTGTTTAAGTGAAAGCATCCAGCGTGTCTAAGCAATTAGCACGCCAGAAAAAACGTGCGGTTATTTAATGCTGGCCAGCTCTTTTTTCAAGGCCCGGATATTGTCTTCGTGGCGTTTGACGCTATCACGCAATTTGCCCGTACGCTCTTGCCAGCTTGCACTGCCGGGCTGCTCCCCTTTATGCAGTGCTTCACCTGTCTTCTGCGCCGCGGTCGCTTCAGCCAAATTACGCTCCTCGGTGCGCAACTCATCCTGCAGAACGGTACGTCGCATATCATCGCGCTTACGTTGCGTACTGCTATCCACACGCGGGAAATCGGTGGGTGTGCTAGTTTCCTTTGGACGTGCCGCCGGGGCAGCAACCGTATCTACTGGGCCCAGATTCAGTTTTTTTGCACCGCGCCTGGGCAGGTTGGTGTAGGTAACCTGTCCTGACTCATCTACGTATTTGTAAATTTCTGCGTGAACAGGGAGGCTAATGATCAAACCAATGATAAGTAGGGCTGCTTTCATATCCGGAACCGATAAAGACATGCACACTATAACGGCTAAGAGGGCTTAGAGTTTATGGCAAATAATTGCTGCAAACAATCCATGCACAAAAAAAGGGCGGGTAAATCCCGCCCTTTTTTAGGTGACATTCCGGATTTAAAGCGAGTAGTACATTTCAAACTCGACCGGATGGGTCGTCATGCGGAAGCGTGTAACCTCCTCCATTTTCAGTTCGATGTAGGCATCGATCATCTCGTTTGAGAACACGCCGCCTCGGGTCAGGAACTCGCGATCCTGATCGAGACATTCCAACGCCATCTCCAGAGAGTGACAAACCTTTGGAATCTTGGCTTCTTCTTCAGGCGGCAGATCGTACAGATTTTTGTCGGAAGCATCCCCCGGGTGAATCTTGTTCTGGATACCATCCAGGCCTGCCATCATCAGCGCAGTAAAGGCCAGGTACGGATTGGCGGAAGGATCAGGGAAACGCACTTCGATTCGACGCGCTTTTTCGCTTGCCACATGCGGAATACGGATCGAGGCAGAACGGTTTTTGGCGGAGTAGGCCAGCATCACTGGCGCTTCGAAACCCGGTACCAGGCGCTTGTAGGAATTGGTGCCGGGATTGGTAATCGCGTTGAGCGCCTTGGCATGTTTGATAATGCCGCCGATGTAATACAACGCCGTTTCGGACAGCCCGGCATAGCCATTGCCGGCAAACAGATTTTTACCGTCTTTCCAGATGGACTGGTGCACATGCATGCCGGAACCATTGTCGCCCACAATCGGCTTGGGCATGAAAGTCGCCGTTTTGCCATACGCATGCGCGACATTATGTACCACATATTTAAGTATCTGGGTCCAGTCGGCACGCTTGGTCAGGGTGCTGAACATGGTGCCAATTTCGCACTGGCCAGCCGTGGCAACTTCATGGTGATGCACTTCCACAGGCACGCCCATGTCTTCGAGCGCCAGACACATGGCGGAACGAATATCCTGCAAGCTGTCCACGGGCGGAACCGGGAAATAGCCGCCTTTCACGCCCGGACGGTGGCCCATGTTGCCGCCTTCGTATTTTTCACCGGAACTCCAGGCGGCTTCTTCGGAATTGATTTTGACCGAAGTCCCCGACATATCGGTATGCCAGGTCACGGAATCAAAAATAAAAAATTCGGGTTCGGGGCCAAAATAAGCCGTGTCGCCAATCCCGGTGGATTGGAGATAGGCCTCGCCACGCTTGGCGATGGAACGCGGATCGCGGTCATAACCCTTCATATCGGTCGGCTCGATCACGTCGCAGGTCAAAAGCAGCGTGGATTCATCCATGAACGGGTCCATGCGGGCGCTGTCCGGATCCGGCATCAGGATCATGTCGGAAGCCTGAATGCCTTTCCAGCCGGCAATGGAGGAGCCGTCGAACGCATGGCCGTCAGTGAATTTTTCTTCGTTGAGCTGTTTCACAGGCACACTTACGTGCTGTT
>JBDSHM010000166.1:0-7325 GCA_039918495.1 Sulfuriferula sp.
GACACCCGCCTGCTGGCTGCCGACGTTTACCTTGATGAACTGGTCGCGCAATGGCAGCTGATGCGTCCCGCCGCTGACTTGCAAACCCGATGGAAGGGCGCGCGTCCTGCACCCCAAGTCAGGGCTACGGCCACCTTAGGCCAGGCGCTGCTCAGTCTGTTTAACAATGCCGCCGATGCCGCTCCAACTGTAGAGCTGGAAGCAAACTGGGACAGCCAGACCTTGACGCTTGATATCCTCGACCGCGGGCAAGGTTTTGCCGGCGAGGCCGCCGCCCGTGCCGGCGAAGTATTTTTTACCACCAAGCAGGCACAAGGCGGCTTCGGGCTCGGTTTGTTCCTGGCGAATGCCACCGTCGAACGGCTGGGTGGCAGCGTGCGCATGCTGCCGCGCGAGGGCGGCGGTGCTCACGTACTGGTGCGGCTACCCTTGCATGGGCAGGCAACAGCATGAGCGCAAATGGTCCAAGCCTGCTGCTGGTGGATGACGATGCCACATTTCGCGAGGTATTGACGCAAGCACTCACCCGACGCGGCTTTCAAGTGAGTAGTGCAGCCAATGTCGCCGCAGCACTATTGCTGGCAGAACCTAATCCGCCAGAATATGCGGTGGTGGACTTGAAAATGCCTGGGGCATCCGGCCTGCAGCTGGTAACCCGCCTGAAACAACTCGATGAACATACGCGCATTGTCATGCTCACGGGTTATGCCAGCATCGCCACCGCCATTGAGGCGATCAAGCTGGGCGCCACCCATTACCTTGCCAAGCCGGCTGATGTGGATGAAATTGTGGTGGCGCTACAGCGCGGCGGCGGCGATGCCAATATGGCCTTAAATCCACGCCCGCCGTCGGTGGAACGCATGGAATGGGAGCACATCCAGCGCGTCCTCGGGGAAAATGGCAACAACATTTCCGCTACCGCTCGCGCCCTGAACATGCATCGACGCACGCTGCAGCGCAAGCTGGCAAAACGTCCGGTACGCCAGTAAATCTCTGCGTGTCACCGCCCGCTGCGCTTAATGCTGATAGCCAGTACCCCCGCCAACACCAGTATCGAACCGACCGCCTGTGTTGGGGATACGTCCTCACCCAGAAACAACCAAGCCAGATAAATCGTAGACACCGGCCCGACCGCCCCAATCAATGCGGTTTTGCTGGCACCGATACGGCGCATGGCGGCAGCCATCAAAAACGCGGGCAGGACGGTGGAAAATACCGCCATTGCCAGTGTCAGGTAATACACCCGTTCACCCAGTATCAAATCATGCCATGGGTGGGTCGCTGCAAATTGCGTCATGCCGGCCAGACTGGCCACCGTCATTGCATAGGCGGTAAAACGGGTAGCGCCAATACGCGCAATGGTGTGATTCGCGCCGATCAGGTAAATCGCATAGGCCAGCGCACTGCCAAATACCAGCAGTGCGCCAATAGACATGCTGCTTCCGTACGTTCCGGCATCATGCACGAAAACCAGTGCGATACCGGCATAACTCAATAGCAATGCGAACCTTTCACGCGGCCTGATGGATCGCCGATACAACCACGCAGACAGCACCACCACCATGGTTGGATAAAGATACAGGATCAACCGCTCCAATCCTGCCGAGATGTACTGCAAACCGAGGAAATCCAGATAGCTGGCCAGGTAATACCCTACCAATCCCAGTCCCAGCACTGCAAACCAGTCTTGCCTGGTTAACGCGGTCTGCGATTTGTGAAACCTTGTCCAGACAGCTACAGCCAGAAAAACCGGTACCGAAAATGCCATGCGCAGCGCGAGCAACGTGATTGCATCCACGTGATCGACATACGCCAGTTTGACCAGAATGGCTTTGGCTGAGAATCCAACGGCCGCCAACAACGCAAGCAGGCCGCCGGTTATTGCTTGATGTTGAATAACATCGGACTTGACTGAATTTGCCACCTAGACCCCTTCAATAAAATTGCAGGTCTATGGGCGGACAAAACAATCGCAGCAGACCTGCGATTGTTTTCTGATTTTAAATCAATGAAAAGCGACCGCAGCAGTGGAAAATTTCCACAGCCACAGCCGTTTTGATACGCATGAGAATACGCAGTGTTGAGGTTTCGCTAGCATGGTTGCAAAGTTACCTGCACGTCCTTGGTGTGTCAATTTATTATGCTGCATGCCGGCGGTAGGGATAAAACTCGTCGCCCACCCGGCTCATGCGTGACTGGTGAAAACGTATTTTGTCAGCACCGGTAAACTGGTTCTCGATCTCGCTGTACGCTTGCGCTGCCCAGGCTTTGTCGCGGAAGCATTCGGTGATGCCTTCCACCCAACGCAGCTTGTCAGCTGGCGCGGTGATGGCTTGACAACAGGCTTCATAAATCTTGCGTAATTGCGCTTCAGGCAGCTCGTAGGATTTAAGGCGATCGAGCAATTGCAATGCGGCTTCTCCTGAGATGCAGAGTGCAGCAGCTTGCAGATAGAGCGCTTCAGCGCCCGCAGCATCACCCAGCTGCGCAGCCAGGTGACCGATGTGGGCGAGGGCATAGTGATCTTTGGCGCAGGCTCGCGCATCGTTTAGCAACGTCGCCACCCACGCCGAATCACCCAGATCGGCGATCACGGCTTGCGCCAGCTTGGTGAAATCATATACTTCCGCATTACGGGCCTTCAGTCCCGCTTCCCATCCTTTCAGATAGGCACGCGCCTTTTCAAGCCCAAGCTCCGGGTGATGCGAAAGATGCGCAGCGGTGTGAGCGATGTCCTTGAACCAGATAAAGTCAGTCGTTTTAGCAGCGGATTCATCCAGCAGGCGCGCCAGCCAAGCGGTGTCGTCAGTATGCTTATCGACGGCCACAATCAGGGGCTGGGTGCGGCTGAACTGAAACGGTTCTTCAGCCAGCATTTTTTCTGCCCGGTCGAGTAATTTGGCCGCGTAGAACGGGTCCGCCAATTCCACCGCCACCCGCTCGGCCAGGTGTAATGTGGCCTTGACACTGGACAAGGCATTTTCCAGCGTCTGGAATTCGACATAACGCGCCTGATTCGCGATGCGTTTTTCCAGTTTTTGCTTGCCGCGCTCAAGGCGTGCCGTATCTTCGGAGAAATGACGTCCCGTGGTGTCCACCACTTTCTGCATTTCATCCGCACTGGTTACTTTGTCTTCGGCGGCATCCAGTGTCTTGCTTGCATTGGTTTTGTCTCCAACCGCCATGAACCCGTCCGTAAGCGACAAAAGTTCAGGCGTGGTCGTGGCCAATCCGGCCATTTTTTCCAGGATCAGTTTGACAAAACCTTCGTCTTTGGCCGCCTGTGCGGCTTCCAGCAATTTAGCGAGGCTTTGCACATCCTCGCTACTCTCCAGTACCTTGCTGTAGAGCGGTTTGGCTTGTGCAGGATCGCTCATGGAATTGGCCAGCAGCAGCAAATCTGCGGGGGTGCTGAGCTTGCTGGCTGCGCGCTCGTACAATTCGCCCACGTACCCCGCATCGCCCAAATCGGCGGCAGCGGCCTGAGCCAGCTTGACGTATTCTGCCGCGCGGGCGGCAACCGTTTCCGCCTTCGCCTCTGCTTTGGCATAGATTTTTTTGGCGAATTCCTTGTCGCCGATAACGGCAAGCATCGTTTTTGCCAATTCCAGTAGCGGTGCCACATTGGCCGTTTCTTTCAGCGCTTGTTCATAGGCCGCGATCGCCCCCGCTTTGTCATCCAGCACCTTGAATTTGCCTTCCGCCAAAGCGATTTGTTCTTCGCCACTCATGCAATAGTCCTCCGCCTGCTGCATGAGTTCGGCAGCTTGCGTATCGTCTCCCAGCGCTTTGTAAACCGTTGCAACAGCCACCAAATCCTTGGTGAACTGACAATCGCCGGCGATATCATCCACCAGCTTTTTGGCATATTCGGCATCGGCTGGATCCATCAGCGCCTCATGCGCCAGAGCGGCCCAGTCTTCCGGGCTGTTACAGCTGGCTTCTTTAGCGCTGAGCGTATCGCGGGTGGCCATGGTGATCTCCTGAATTAATTGAATTATCCCGTTATTCTACCGAGATGCGCGGCATAGGGTGAGCGGCGCTTTTTATGGTGCCATATCGATGATTTATACGCTGTCGAGGAACAAGACTCGCTACCGTTTGACCCGTAATTGGCCGCGCTATATCATGAAATATATATCGGTCTTGCCCAAGAACCGGCTCCATCTTTGTTGAATATCAGGGACTCCATGATGCTTACTCGCGGCTTCAAATACGTGCTGACCGGCTTGATTGCCTTCGGCTTACCACTCTTGGCACGAGCGGATGTCGTTCAGGTTGCGGTGGCAGCCAACTTCACGGCTCCAATGAAAATCATCGCTGCAGACTTTGAAAAAGCCACCGGGCAAAAAGCTGAATTGTCATTTGGCTCAACCGGAAAACTGTACTCCCAAATCCGCAATGGCGCGCCTTTCGATGTTCTTCTGGCCGCCGACGAAGCGACGCCGGTCAAGCTGGTAAAGGAAGGGCTTGCACAAGCAGGGAGCCGTTTCACCTACGCAACCGGGGCATTGGTGTTGTGGTCGGCCAAGCCGGGTTTTGTTGATAATGAAGGGGCGGTGTTGAAAAAAGGCGCGTTCGCCCATCTCGCTCTGGCTGCACCCAAACTGGCACCTTACGGCGCCGCAGCGATTGAGACCTTAAGCAAGATCGGCCTGCTGGATTCAGTTTCTCCCAAGCTCGTACAGGGTGAAAGCATTGCGCAAGCCTATCAGTTTGTCAGTACCGGCAATGCCGAGCTCGGCTTTGTTGCCTTGTCCCAGGTTTATGCAAACGGCAAGCTCACCAGCGGGTCAGTATGGGTTGTTCCTTCAAACCTGTATCAGCCCATTCGTCAGGACGCCGTTATTTTAACCAAAGGCAAGAGCAACCCTGCTGCACGCGCCTTGGTTAACTTCCTCAAAACCAGCCAAGCTCGTGACGTGATCAAATCCTACGGATACACGCTGTAGCATCGCGAACACGATCAATATATCCGGCACGATTCATGATTTTCAACAACCCCGACCTCGCTGCCATTTGGTTAACCATCAAACTGGCCTCGCTCACCACCGCCATTCTGATTGTTATCGGCACGCCCATTGCCTGGTGGTTGGCGCATACCCGTTCATGGTGGAAAGGCCCGGCAGGCGCACTGGTCGCCATGCCCATAGTGTTGCCGCCCACGGTGCTGGGTTTTTATCTGTTGGTGGCAATGGGCCCGGACGGCCCGGTAGGGCACTTTACCCAATCATTGGGGTTGGGGCTCCTGCCATTTACTTTTTGGGGGCTGGTGATCGCTTCGGTATTCTACTCACTGCCTTTTGTCGTGCAGCCGATACAGAATGCTTTTGAAGCCATCAGTGAGCGCCATGCCGAAGCGGCGGCCACATTGCGTGCCTCGCCGCTGGATACGTTCTTCACTGTAATGCTGCCACTCGCCAAGCCCGGTTACCTAACCGCGATGGTTATGGGGTTCGCGCATACCGTCGGCGAGTTCGGCGTGGTATTGATGATCGGTGGCAATATCCCGAACAAAACACGGGTGGTATCCGTACAGATTTACGACCATGTTGAAGCCATGGAATATATGCATGCGCACACGCTTGCAGCAAGCATGGTAGTTTTTTCTTTTTTGGTCCTGCTGGGTTTGTATACGCTTAACCCTACGGGTCGCCGCAAATGAATTCGGTTATCCACGCCCGCTTCAAGCTTGATTACAGCGGGTTTTCCCTGGATGTGGATCTGGAGTTGCCGGGACGCGGGGTAACGGCATTGTTCGGGCCATCGGGTTCGGGGAAAACCTCGCTATTGCGATGCATTGCCGGACTGGCGCACGCTCCGGATGGCTTTTTGCAGATCAACGGCAGCGTCTGGCAAGACCATACCAAACGCATTTATTTGCCAACCTACCGGCGCCCATTAGGTTATGTGTTCCAGGAAACCAGCCTTTTCCCTCACCTCGATGTACGTCGTAATCTGGAATACGGTATGAAACGCGTGCCGGTCTCCGAGCGCCGTATTGCGCTTGATCATGCCATCGAATTATTGGGCATCGGCGCGCTACTGGCCCAAAAACCCGACACGCTTTCCGGTGGCGAACGCCAACGTGTCGGCATCGCTCGTGCCCTGACCGTCAGCCCGAAAATATTGCTCATGGACGAACCGCTGGCAGCACTCGATCTGGCGCGCAAGCAGGAGATACTGCCGTTTCTGGAACACCTGCATGACGAACTGGAGATACCGATTCTGTATGTCAGCCATGCGCCTGATGAAGTCGCCCGGCTCGCGAATCATATTGTCGTCATGGATGGTGGCCGAGCGCTGGCAAATGGGCCATTAGGCGAAACATTGGCGCGCCTCGATTTGCCGATTCGTCTGGGTGAGGATGCGGGTGTCGTGATCGACGCTTGCGTAGGGACGCGCGACGCGGCGTGGCATCTATTGCGTGCTGACTTTGATGGCGGCCAGTTATGGGTGCGGGATATGGGTACGCCCATCGGAGCACCGGTGCGGGTGCGCATTTTGGCGCGCGATGTGAGTCTGGCATTGGTGCGACCGGATCAGACCAGCATCCTCAATCAGCTGGCTGGCACAGTCGTGGCGTTAGCCGACGATACTCATCCCAGCCTGGTGCTTGTTCGCCTGCAAGTGGGGAATACCCCGTTGCTGGCGCGCGTAACCCGGCTTTCGGCCCATCTTCTCGGCCTGCAACCCGGTACCGCGGTGTGGGTACAAGTCAAATCTGTCGCGCTGCTGGGTTAATGCTTTCGTTTTTATAGAATGTAGCGCACCAGATCTTCGCTTATTGCCAGGTTTTTCAGTCGGGCATCGACAAAATCAGCGTCCACATTCACCAGCTGGCCCGCATATTTCCCGGCATCGAACGAAACCTCTTCCAGCAGGCGCTCCATCACCGTGTGCAGACGGCGAGCGCCGATATTTTCAGTCGTTTCATTGACCTGAAAAGCGATTTCCGCCAGGCGGCGTATGCCATCCACCGTGAAGCTCACCTGCATGCCTTCGGTGGCAAGCAGCGCCTGGTACTGACGCGTCAAGCAGGCGTCCGTGGCGGTGAGTATCGCTTCGAAATCCTGTACTGACAGCGAATCCAGCTCAACCCGGATGGGGAATCGGCCCTGCAATTCGGGGATGAGATCAGATGGTTTGGCCAGGTGGAACGCACCGCTGGCGATAAACAGGATGTGATCGGTATTGACCATTCCATATTTGGTGGTGACCGTTGTGCCTTCCACCAGCGGCAACAAATCGCGTTGCACGCCCTGACGCGAGACTTCGCCACCGCTGCCTTCATTTCGACTGGTGATTTTGTCGATCTCGTCGAG
>JBDSHM010000167.1:0-8994 GCA_039918495.1 Sulfuriferula sp.
CCGGATAGTGCGCACACTCACCGGATTCGTTGCGCCCCAGTATCACTGACAGTTCGCATTCCAGCGTCAGCATTTTCTCCAGCACGCACACCTCGCCGCCCATTGCTGCAAAAGCGACTTGCGCCTCGTCAAGACTGGTAACGCGCGCCTGACCTTTGCCGTCATAACCAAAACGCGACACTTTAAGCACGGCAGGAAAGCCAATCTGCGCACATGCCTCTGCGACATCCGCCTGCGCAGCGACCACAAAGAATGGCGCAGTGACAAGACCGTGTGATTGCAGCCAGGTTTTTTCTGCGATGCGATTCTGCGCAATTTCCACTGCCTCGGCATTCGGTTTGACCAGACAATGCTGCGCCAATGTCCGTAAAGTCTGGGCGGGAACATTTTCAAATTCCGTTGTCACTGCCGCACACTCCCGTCCCATACAGGACAGTGCCGTCTCATCCTGGTAGTCGGCTTGCAGATGAAGGTCTGCCACTTGCCCGGCGGGGCTGAGAGGATCAGGATCAAGCACCACCACACGATATCCCATGGTGCGCGCGGCAATAGTGAACATGCGCCCAAGTTGGCCGCCACCCAGTATGCCAAGCGTAGCGCCAGGCAATATCATCGGATTCATCGATCAGGCTTCCGGCAGGCTCATGTTGAGCACCGTCGCCGACTGCTCGGCACGAAATGCCTGCAGACGCAGGGCAAGCGCCGCATCAACATTGGCCAGCAAGGCTGCAGCAAACAGCGCGGCGTTAGCCGCACCCGCTTCGCCAATGGCGAAGGTAGCGACCGGGATGCCTTTAGGCATTTGCACAATCGACAGCAATGAATCCATGCCCTTGAGATATTTGGAAGGCACCGGCACGCCCAACACCGGGAGCAAGGTTTTGGCAGCCAGCATGCCCGGCAAGTGTGCTGCACCGCCGGCGCCAGCGATGATCGCATACAAACCGCGCGATGCCGCACTGGCAGCATATTCAAAAAGCAGATCCGGGGTGCGATGGGCTGAGACAACTTTTGCCTCATAAGCCACGTCGAGTGACTTGAGCATCAAGGCAGCATGCTGCATTACTTCCCAATCACTATTACTGCCCATCACAATGCCAATTTTTGGTAGGGTCATGTTGAACTTTCTCTATTCACCGTCAGCGTTATCTTCATGATAAGGAAACCGCACATGCCCATAACGCAATACCAGCACCGCGATGGTCAGCATCAGCACCGCAGCTGCCACGCCCAGCAGTCGCCATTCGTCCATTTCCTTCAAACCCAGCACGATATAACGCGCCAGCGCCACAATGGCGATATAAATCGGGTAGCGCACCGGCAGCTTGCCTTGCTTGTAGTAGAGGCCGAGCATGGTGAAAATTTCCAGGTACAGAAACAACAGCAGCAAGTCGGTCAATGTGACTTTGCGCGCCACCACCATGACCTGCAATTCCTGAAAACTGGCTACCAGCGTAGCCAGCAGGATCACAATCAAACCGACGTTTTCGATCCAATGCAATACGCGCAGTGCGTGGCGATTATGTGGTTGGCTCATGGGATTGCCCGATGGGGATCAGGCAGGCATTTTAGCTGACTTGTGACCGATTACGTAGTCATACCTTTTTTTCTGCAAGCGCTGCAAAAGATTTACGCACGCGGTATTGCTGCAATACCTCAGCTGCACGTCCGCTGCTACCCCTGACCTGGATACAGCGTTCGGTTTCAAGCTGCACCGCCTCGCGCACACCGGCTAGCGTCGCCGCATAACCTAATGCACCGGCCGTGACATTGTCGCGTATGCGCTCGGCGGCAATATCAAGCAGCGCCGCACTGAATTGATCTTGGCTGCGGCAAAACTGATATTGCGTCGCATCGGTTCATCGGCGTAACCAGTGCTATATGAACACCTAGCGGGATATCAACGGTTGGGCTGATTTTCGACAGGCGGGTAAAATTATACTTGCTGCTGCCACCTGAATTGATCCGGCTGACCAACACCGCCAAGCATCCTACACCTGTACGATCCACATAATACTTGGCTTCCAGTGGCGTGGTTGCGGCATCATTCCCCACAGCATCGGACTGATCGTCTTCCTGCCTGGTTTCGATCAGCCTCACCCGACCGACCACTAGCACCCTCACGACGCAGCCAGTGCGACTGCTTTTGGGGCATGAAGTACTTTTATTTTTCCGGTTGAATCGAAGGCGTATCGTCAGGCAGGCCGGCCGCGTAGCGCGTCTGCAATGTCTGAAGTGCGATGTCGCGGCTCTTGAACACATTTTCTGCACCCAGCAAGTCTTGCAGACCCGCGCTATCGAATTTCTCCCGTACCGGCTGCTTCAGGCTGCTGAATGCCAGCTTCACACCTGCTGCGTGCATGTATTTTGCGATTTCGCGTATTTTTTCCTCACCAGAAGCATCGATGTTGTTGATGCCACCACCGATTACCCACACAGTTTTTGCTTGGGGAAAATCGGCATGGGCACGCAATATCACATCTTCGAAATGCGCCGCATTGAGGAAATCCAGCGAATCATCGTAACGCACTATTACAAAATATGGACTGACCGGCGGCAGGGCATGCACCTTCATATCGGCGAGGCTGCCATCCGGCATCTGCCCAAGCAAAACAGCACGCGGCTTCATGCGGCGCACCAGGAATATGATAATTGTCAACGCCACGCCGGCCAACACGCCATTGGCAATGGACGGTGCCATTGCCAGCGTCGCGACGAACGTGAATACCCCCGTTATCGCACCCATGCGATCAACCTTCCACGCCATCAACAAGGGACGGATTTTGATCAGGTCGAATACCGACAGCATGACAATCACTGCCAGCACTGCCAGCGGTAAATGGTACAGATAGGGTGTAAAGAAGAGCAGCACCAGCGCCACCATCAGTGCGCTAATGACGGCAAACAGTCCGGTTCGCGCGCCAGTTCGCGCTGCCACTGCGGAACGCGAGAACGACCCACTGACCACGAAAGACTGGAAAAATGAGCCGACAATGTTCGCCAACCCCTGTCCGATCAGTTCACGGCTGGGGTTAATACGCTCGCGCGTCATGGCTGAAATCGCCTTGGAAATCGACGTCGCTTCAAGAAAACCGATCAACGCCATGACCAATGCCCCCGGCAGCAGGGGCAACAGTAAATCGCCATGCAGCCGAGGGATCGAAAATGAGGGCAGACCAGCTGGAATATTGCCGACCACACGGCCACCACCGCTAAAGCTGACCTGCCCATCCTTGATCTTGCTGAACCGCCATCTTCCGCCTTCGCCTTCGACTGCGAGCCGGTAGCTCATCAGCCCACCGGGCTGCGCTTCGCGTACAAACTGAAGCGCATGAAGCTGTACTCTGCGCTGATTGTTATCTGTCTTGAGCCGGGCTATTTTGCGGCGCGCCAATTCGGCCTGTGCATGGAGCTCCGCTTCTCTCTCCATGGCATCAGGCAAAGCCGTGTCAAATTCACGCAGTCGATTATTGATATCAGTCAGGTGGCTGACCAGAACCTGTATCTGGCGTTCCGTTTTCGCATACGTATCGATATCGGAACGCGCGGTTACTGTCGTCACGGCTGACAAGGGTACTGTCTGGTTTTGCTCAAAGCCGATTGCCCAGCTCACTATTGTAGTCAATACAACTGCGACCAGAATACCGGGAATTTTCGGCATATAGTGGCGCAAAACAAGCATGATGACAGCTGTGGCAAAGGCGAAGCCCAGCGTTAACGGATGCGCATGCTGTACTTGCGCCACAACGCGCCATAAGTCAGCCATGAATACATCGCTGCGCGGGAATGGCACACTCAGCACTTCCGCCAGCAGTGACAACCCGATGATCAGCGCGGCCGCATTGGTGAATCCGACCACGACCGGGCTGGACAGCAGGTTGACCAGCGCCCCCAGACGCAGCATGCCCAGCACCAGGCGCAACACGCCGACCATCAACGCCAGCATGATGGACAGTTCGATGAATTTATCGCTGCCCGGCGTTGCGAACGGAATGATGGTCACCGCCGAGATCAGCGCCAGCATTGCCACAGGCCCGGTGTGCAGTTGATTCGATGAACCCCACATTGACGCCACTACCACCGGCAACAGTGACGCGTATAGCCCATAGACTACCGGCAAGCCGGCGAGTTGCGCATACGCCATGCTCTGCGGTACCAGTATCAAGGCCACGGTAATACCCGCCACCAAATCGGCGCGGATATTGTCGCGCTTAATGGGAAACCAGCGCAGGAATGGGAAGAGCGCTCTGATAGACATACGCGGTTTTACATGCATTGTTACAACTCCAAATCAAACCGGATAGTCCATATACAGGCCATTAACTTGCGCATGTGCTTATTCGGGTTAAAACCAGACAAAATACGTGTGTGTCGTGCCGTATGTTTTATACCAGGTTGTCGCGATCAGAACCGCAGCTCAACGCAGGGTGCGTACAGGCAGAACCAGGGTGTGGTATGCCGAATCGGCTGTGAGTGCAGCCAGCACAGCTAACAAATGATGGACTACATCTATGATCGCTCCAGCCGCACTTACACTAGCGTCATGCGCAGCGCCACTTGTGCTTATTTATGGGGCTATATTAACTGGCGCAGTGGAAAGACGCGGATCACGCGCCTTTCCTCTGTGCGTCATTGTGCATGGCTGGCAATGTTTCGGCAAATTATTGGCTGTCACTGCCGGGCTGGTTATTCGGTATCTTCCAGCTCGGGATTCCAGCCACGTTCACGGGCGCGCTTGGCGACCCAATCATACAGTTCAGCATGACGTTGGCGCAGTTCCTCGGGCAGCCGGCTCGGAATGTTGCCGTAGGCATCCCACTTATCCTCGACCTCCTGCGTCAGTTTTTGCATACGCGACATATCCCAACCCGCACAGTCCTGGTCGCGCGGCAGCAATTCAAATAACCACGCATCCACCACAATACGCGCCAACATGGTCATGCCGTGAGAATCCTGGTTGAAGCCGCAATACTGAATGGTTTTTTTCATACCGAGTCGCCTGTAGGGTAGTTCAATTCAATCCAGCCACTTGGCCAGATAGGCGTTCATTGCATCAAGTACAGCTTGCGATTTGATCACCAGACCCAAGTCAATCATTTCAGAGCCGATGAATATGCCATGGTTATTGGCAGGGACGGGCGCGGGTACAATACGGTTGCCTTCCTCACGGAAGAAAACGGAAGAAATCACACCGGCGAAGAGAAATTTACGGGTAGTGTGCTGGTTGGCACGCCCTGTTTCAGGCTGATACACGAATACCGGACTACCGCTTGAACCAGGATAGACGGAAGCATCGATCAGAAACTCCGGGCGTCCTTCAAAATCGAGAATTATGGGAGTGGCAGTGGTGCCCCGACGCAGAATGGGCATCAGGTTAACCTCGTCCCACACGCCGTTGGGGTAACCCACGAACAGCACTTCTTCCAGCGCGTCAAGTGAGCGCAGCATCGCGGCATCTGGTACCAGACGGCTGTCAATCACATGATAGTAAAGCTCTACGCCCTGGTCATTGGCAGCCTGCTCAAGCGGACGCATTGGAATAATGGCTAGGTCAACCTCGGGATTGGGATGCAAAAACCAGGCGTGTGGGAAGTCTTCAATATTCAACTGAAAGCGCTGCCCAAAAAGCGGCTGGCCATTGCGCTTCTGCGTGAATACCAGTCCGCCACGCCGCACCCCGTCAACCAGATGACGATTGGTCACAATAAAGGTGTAGTTGCCACGCGGGTGCGCATGGCTCACCACGAATGCCGTTCCCGAACCTTCGCTGCCGTCTTCCAGTACGGTATCTACACGCACTGTATTGAACAGCAACTTTTTGGTGATGGAGTTGATTTCCATGTGCGCCTCCTTTATTCCTGACGCGCACGCCGATTGACATTTTCCAGCGCCTTGATAGCCGCGCTTTGTGCGGCTTCAGCTTCTGCTTCGGATCCCATCATGGTCAAACGGCCAAAATTACCAAACGGTTTGACATCCACCAGCGTGACATTCGCGGCTTTTTCCGCCTCATTGGCAGCATATACGGCATAGCCCGCTGGTTCCACTTCCAAGATGAACATGCTCTTGCCTGGCAAAATCATCGAACCCTTGCGCAACTGGCGGTTGATAAGCGTAGTGTGATCCGGCGTCATACCCCGAATAATCTCGTTCCAGGCGACACTGCACGCCATGCGTGAATCCAGCGTCGTCTCCAGCTGACGCAAAATAATATCGCCGGCCTCCTGTACCTCACTTTGGTTGCGAAAATGGATTTCCATCGAACCAAATGAACGCTCCACCACCTGCTCCCCCAAGTGCACATTGGTTTCTTTCAACGCAATATCCGATAAGCGATGAACCGCCATGCCCGGCGCGACTTCTACCCACAAGCAGGCATCGCCCGGCACCGGCAGAAAACCCTGTGACGAAGTCGCCAGATACGACGCCAACTGGGGTTGTAACGAGTCCATAAAGACGAATGTGCGCAGTGTAATGTCCATGCGCGGCCTTAACGGGTGAGACCCATATAGAGCATGGGCAGTTTTTCCGGCAGGCGTTCAACCTGATCCAGTACAGTGAAATTTTTGGCACCAAAAATCCGCGAGACGTATTCGTCTGCATGGGGATCGAGACTGATCGCGTATACAGTTATGCCCTCGCGCGCCAGTTCCTCTACCGCGCGCTTGGTGTCGAAACGTAGATATTGCGGGTCGCGCACGTCGTTATCGGCGGGCTCGCCGTCAGTAATCACAAATATGACTTTCTTGTTTTTAGGTTGTAGCTTGAGCAATGAACCGGCATGGCGCAGAGCGGCTCCCATGCGCGTGGAGTAGGCACCGTGCATCGCTGCCAGACGCGCCTTGACCAGATCGTTATAAGGTTGGTCAAAATCCTTGAAGCGGTAATAGTGCACATCGTGACGTCCGTCCGAGCAAAAGCCTTGCAGGGCGAACGGATCGCCGATACGGTCAAGTGCATCGGCCAACAGCACGGTGGCGGAGCGTGCCAGATCCATCACTGTATAGTCCTGACCGCGCACTTTGTCATTGGACGATTCGGACATGTCGAGTAATACGGTAACGGCCAAATCACGCACATTGCGTTTGTAACGTATCATGATGCGGCTATCCGGCTGCTGGCCCATGCGCAAGTCGATCATGGAACGGATGGCGGCGTCGATGTCCAGTTCATCCCCATCTTCGACATGGCGAATACGCTGCATGCCTTGCGGAATCATGGATTCAATCAAAAACTTCAGGCGCGTAATGACGGGCTTGTTGTCGGTGATGATTTTTTCAATCACGGCCAGATCGCCCGCCTTGGGATGGCGCTCCAGCACCGTGACCCAGCTCGGGCGCTCAAGCTGAATCTGGTAGTCCCATTCGTGATAATGTACCGGATCGGAGACAGGTTCGCGCCCTTCCAGCTCGTTAATGGTCACGCCTTCCTGATCAAGATAA
This sequence comes from Sulfuriferula sp., assembly GCA_039918495.1. GTDB lineage: Bacteria > Pseudomonadota > Gammaproteobacteria > Burkholderiales > Sulfuriferulaceae > Sulfuriferula. The sequence continues at coordinate 7,443 of JBDSHM010000167.1, forward strand.
AACGGTGTTTCGAGCACCCAGATTTCCTGTGCGTCATCACCCGCCAACTCATTGTCGAGCGTGTTCACCATTTCCATGACAGACATTTTTCTGCGCACCTGCTGCGGTTGCCAGGAGGCCTGTAGCGCAGCTTCAGTATCAAATTCCTCGGATTCCCAAACGGTACGGTTGTCGTCGCGGTATATGGGACGCAAGCCATCGAGGCGCACATTGAATTCCGGCAACGGGTAGGCACTTAACGCATGCGCCAGTTCGACGCCGATATTCCAGCTCGACTGATTGCTGGATAAATCTGTCTCGGCACGGAACAGCGCCACACCTTGCTGCACCCAGGGATGGGGGTCGTTTGATTCGAGATCCAACAGGGCACGCGCTAGACGGTTAATCAAGTCACCCACGCGTTGTGGCTGGTCCGTTTCGCTGTGCGGATGAAATTGCAACCAAGCTGGGCGCATACCAGGAAATTGGCGACACGCCAATTCTTCCACGCGCGCATCCTCGATGGCCTCGATAATACCGATCTGCGTGGTATTCAGCATTTGCCGTGACAACGGCGCAGTGGTAAAAACCTGATGCGCGGCACAATGATTGGCAGCAGCACGGTAAATTTCCACACCGGGCACTACTGCGTCATCGGGTGTGGCGTCACCCAAGGGGTTGTAATCGTCGTAGGCGTCGGCAATGTAAATCAGAAAACGCTCGATATACGGCCGCAGACCCTCGCGGCTTTCATAGTCACCCGCTGTGGGACGCAGAAAAAAATCGCGCCCCCACATAGCGCGCAGGTAGATATTGAGGCGCCGCTGCACGTCAACAAACAAGGTGCCCTTGCGCTCGGCCTGCAACATCGAAAGAGCGTCCGGGCTTTTGAGCGAAAAATACTGCAGCTGCCCATCAAAATCGGTTTTGTGCGCCTGAACACCAAACATCACCCAGCGCCGTAAACCACCCAAAGTCAACTGGGTGAGCAGGCGGTCGAGGTTTTCCAGCATCGGGCGAAGGCCGCGTGGCGCTTGCGCCAGCATGATGGAGAGCACGCTGAGGTAATTGCGAAACAGGCTTTCGTCACCCAGGCGCTGGGCAGCCAGTGGTGTCGTGTCGGCAATCAGCGTTAGCACCTGTCCCGAGGTCTTGGATGCCATGCCCAGTAGAAAATTGACCAGGTCTGGCAAAACGTCTTCGCCGATGGCGCGCGCCATGTCGGGCGTGCGTTGGATAAAGGTAACGACCAGCTCTTCGCCACGTCCCAGATTGTGCAGGGCAACCGCACCCTTCAGATAGTTATCCAGACCGCGCGCCGAGAACACGCGTGCCGCATCGCCCCAGGCGGCGCGTAGCACTTCCTGGGAATCGTGCGGGAGATCCGTGAGGAGCTCCTCATATTCTTCGAGATGAATGGCCATTCAGGGAATCAGCGGTGGGTGAAGGGGGCGTAGCCACACTAGGCAACAGCATGATACAGACCCCGACACGTGACGGTCAGAAGTAGGTTGTAACAGCCGAATCCAGCGCGTCACGCATGTCGGGGTCGTCGGTAATTGGGCGCACCAAG
>JBDSHM010000168.1:0-3642 GCA_039918495.1 Sulfuriferula sp.
TGCCCTGACCGGTAGTCTGACTGAATCGGGTAAAACCTTCCTGCATCACCTGGTTAAACGGCATTTGCACCACTTTGAACTGATGCTTGGCCTGATCATCCTTCCAGATCGTGCGCGCCGCTTTTTCCGCGTGGCCTTGCATGGAGGTGATGGATTGAAACAGCGGATTGTCGGTTTCAGCACGGAAACCATTGAAAGTCGAAATGCCGTAGTAGCGCAGTTTTTTATCTTTGACTGCCTGCTCCAGCACCATAAAAACCTTTTCCAGTTTGCGATTGAGCTGATCCTTGCCGATCACCGGAATATGAACCTCGGGCTGATCGATCAGAAAGGCATCGAGCGTTTCAACCCCCATCAACTGACGAGACAGCTCCAACTGGAAACCAATGTATTCAGGGCTGAGGCAATGTGCCTGGGTGAGGTCTTCCGTGCGCCCCAAACCCTTGGCGACGACCTCGCTCTGAAACCATGATTGCAGATCGGCAGGAGGGCCATCGCGAAAACTCAAAAATCCCCCCTTGGATACCAGAAACATCTGTTCGCGCTTGACCCCTGCTTCCAGCGCTTTTATGAGGCCCGCACCCACCGCCGCCGGGGAACGCGCATAACGATAATGCGTTCCCGTATCCACCACATTGATACCCTGAGTCAGCGCTTGCGCGATGATTTCGGCATATTGCGCGTCCACATCATCAGTCGGCGCGCCCGGGAAAGTGCCTATGCCGATGGAGGACAAACGCAAATGCACATTGAGGAAATCACTGTAGTGACCTTCCGCGCATGCTTTGCCGAAACTGGAAACATATTGCTTGCTGGCCATCATGGTACAGTGGCCGGGAATAAGAGGAATCGTCATGTATTTTTCAGATAAGGATGTTGCTGAATTTGTTTGATAAGTGCGTCTATTTCCGGGCGCACCGGGTAGCTTTCCAGCTGATCCAGACGCGACCGGAAAAGGTCTTCGAAGTAGGTTTCATCTTCGTCCATATCCCACCCCACTTCCCGCAGTATCTGCGCCCCGCTGGCGGGTATGGTTTCAGCCAGATCGCGTCCCGACAACAGTGCCCACAAACCAGTCCAGGCACGCGCCAGTACCAGTGGATGATACCCGCCACCCCCTGTCACCAGCAAGCGCGGGGTTCCGTCAGCATGGCACGGCGCACTTTCCAGAATAGTCTGGGCAGTACGCAGGAAACATTGCGTAGAGAGACGCAGTTTACCCAGCGGGTCGGCAAAAATCATATCCGTGCCTGCCTGCAACACGACGGCGTCGGGTTTGAATCGGTCCAGCAAGGGTTGCAAAACGGCATCAAACAACAAGCGGTATTCTGCGTCGTGCGTACTGTACGGTAGCGGCACGTTGAGGCTGGTATGGCCGGATTCGGCGCTGCCGGTATCGACTAGTTGACCACCGCTAAACGGATAGGCATAACCGGTATCCATATGCAGGGACAGCGTAAATACATCGGGGTCATCGAGGAACGCCGCTTCCACACCATCGCCATGATGGGCGTCGATATCCACATAAAGTACGCGCCATCCCTCGCGGCGCAATCGCATAATGCCCAGTACCGGATCATTGAAATAGCAGAATCCCAGCGCCCGATCCGGACGGGAATGATGCATGCCACCCGCCGGATTGAATCCGATGCGTCCGCGAATGACTTCCTCCGCAGCCTGTACGGAAGCGCCTGTCGCGGTGGCCGGAATGGTAAAAAACTGCTCGAAATAGGGGTTTTCCAAAGTGCCGAGATTATGTTGCTTGCGTACCGAATTACTCACCCGGCCCAATACTTCGGCACGCTTGAAAGCCGAAACATACTCGGGCGTATGAAACCATTCCAGCTCGAAATCCGCTGCTTTGCGTGCCTGAACAAACTCGGCAGCGGTCAGCGCGTCATAACTGTTGATCAGATCATAGGTCAGTGAAACGCGCGGGATCGCCAACGGATGGTTGCTGCCATAGGCCTTGCGCCGATACTTGGCGGCACCGATAAAAGTCGCTTTGCGGGTAGGAACAGGATTCATCTTCGCAACCGCAGATAAATTTCCGGCAGCTTCTTGGGCAGGTCGTTGATATGGTCCAGCACCACGTAATGCCCCGGCCCGAAAATTTGCGGCAGATACTGGCTACCGGCGGCATCCAGGGTAATGCAGAATGGGTGCACACCCGCATCCACCGCCTCTTTTACCGCCATGCGCGTATCTTCATGCAGGTAACGCTCGTCACCGCCGTCATCGTAGTCCGCCGGGCGTCCATCCGAGAGGATCAGCAACAAACGGCGCTGGGAGGGCGCCCGGTCGAAACCTTTGACGGCGTGACGGATGGCAGCACCCATGCGCGTGGCAAGCCGCCCCGACAAGCCACCCAGGACGGCGCGCGCATGCGGTGTCAGACGCTGATCGAAGCCCTTGATACTGTAATAACTGACATTGTCACGATACTTGGAAGCAAACCCCGCCAGGCTGTAGGGATCGCCCACCTCCTCCATGCTCTCCGCAAACAACAACATACCGGCACGGATATGGTCCACTACACGGCCGCCACCCTCGCTGGGTTGCATGATCGAGGTAGAGATATCCGCCAGCAGCGTGACCGCAGTATCGCGGTGCTGCATGACCCTCTGCCGGTAGATATTGGCTTTGGGCGACATACCGGCACGCTTTTCGGCGATATAGCCAATAGCCGCTTCCAGATCCAGCTCATCGCCATCGAACTGACGTCGTAACGGTGCCATGCGCGCCGGTTTCTGTGTCTGGATGGCGCGCTTCAAGCGCTTCAGTGCCGGTGCATATTGCGTGAGCAATTTGGTCGCTTCATTGGCATCCAGTTCGGTCAGTTCTTTTTCCTGCACCCATGCCCAGTTGCGTTTGTAGCGTCCATCGCGGTAATCCCATTCGGCATAAGGTTTGCCCTTCTCGCTGTATTCCGCACCACGCGCTTGACCCGTCACATGGGCAGGTTGCGGGATGCCGACGCCGACGCGACCGCCTGAACCCGTCGTCTCCTCGGGTGGAATGTCGAAATCCGGGTCTTCGCCAGCGGCTTGCTTGGGGATTTCCCGCTTTTCCGGGTTCGGCTTGATCTCGGTATTTTTGAGCACATCATCCTGGTCTTCGGTACCCGTGCCGAATTCGGCATGATCCAACTCGCGGCGCGGATAGACCGGCCGTGCAGCATTGGGCGAACGGCCCGGCAGATACACCTGTTCACGTTCGGTCAATGTGATCGGCGGTAGTGTGGTATTCGTATAAATCGAATTGGCAATGCGGAATGCGTCGACGATCGTGGCAGATTGGTCCAGCAAGGGTCGCCAGACCTCCATTTCAGTCTGTTCCGCTGCACCCGCCGCAATCCAGCGCAGCGTCTCCTGCGCCAGTGTGAAATACGCAGCGGCTGGGCCTGCCGGTGGAGTTGCCGCTTCCGAGGCGGCCAGCAATCTTGCCAGATAATTCGGAACGCGTGCGCCAATACGCACATCCACACGCAAATCTTCGCACAAGTCGAAAATCAGCTGGAAGCGGATCATGTCCTCGCCATAGGCGGCAAACAAAGGTCGCCAGGTGATGCGTTTATCCGCATCAAGTGGCGGATGCTCGCGTCCGACCTCATGAAACAACGCCTCGATATAACGCCGCTCA
>JBDSHM010000169.1:0-4668 GCA_039918495.1 Sulfuriferula sp.
GGCAGCACCAGCTTGGCCGGACAGGCCGTGTAATCCACCACCACACTCGCCACGGCGTTAGCGCGCGTGACTCGGCGCAACATCGCATAAATGACCACATAAGCAATCAACGCCAGCAGCACCACGCCAACGGTCACTAATGCGAAAGTCAGCCACGGATAGGCTTGGGCGTCCTTTAATAAATATGCCAGCTGCATTTTTCCCTCTATATTTCCAGATAGGTAAGGAATTAGTGTAGCCGATAGTCTGGGGGTTCCCGGCAAAGTGGATTGGATAGTGGAATCCGGCTATTTCTTATCCCAATAGGAGCGCGCGTCAAGCGCGTCGGTAAGGCGTCCCAAAAACAGCCGCCTGCCCCTTCAGGCAGGTTCCAGCTTGGCGTATTCCAGCGCCAGCCACTTCATCCCGTTCGCGCCGCCGAAGTTGATCTGCACACGCGTGTCCTCACCCTGTCCTTCCACGTTCACGACCACGCCCACGCCGAATTTGGCGTGCCGCACATTCATGCCGATACGCCAGGGTGAAGCATTGCCGGTCCGTGCTCTCGGGGTCGCTGCATAGGCCGGATAAGCACTGGCAGCGGTGTCTGCGCGCCGGGCATTGACCAGCTTCAACAATGCCGGTGGCAATTCGCCGATAAAGCGCGACACGATGCCATAGCGCGTTTGCCCATGCAGCATGCGGCTTTGCGCGTGACTTAAATACAAACGCCGGCGTGCACGGGTAATTGCCACATACATCAGGCGGCGTTCTTCCTCGATGCCGTCCTGCTCGTTCATGGACTGTTCGTGCGGGAACAAACCTTCTTCCAGCCCCCCCAGGAACACGGCATGGAATTCCAGTCCCTTGGCGGCATGCACGGTCATCAACTGCAGCGCATCCGTGCCCGCACCGGCCTGATGGTCGCCTGCCTCCAGCGCGGCATGGGCGAGAAAACTTGCCAGCGGGCCGCCAACTTCATCAAGTTCAGCCATCGCTTCAGGGTCGTTGGAGAATACAGTGGCGGCATTGATCAGTTCGTTCAGATTTTCCAGCCGGTCGGCGCCTTCTTTTTCGGCCAGATAATGCGCCGCCAGGCCGCTGGCATGCAGCATGTGCCCGATCACTTCCGGCAATGGCAGCCCTTGCGTGGCGTCCTGCATGGCACGCATCATGGCGACAAACCCGGGCAGACCCTTAACCCCTTCTTTCGCCGCATCGGCCTTGGCGCGGGCCGCTTGCCACAAGCTCATCCCGCCTGCTTGGGCAGCGTCGGCCAATTGTTCCAGCGTGCGTGCGCCAATGCCGCGGGTAGGGAAATTCACCACGCGGCTGAAGGCGCCGTCGTCATCCGGATTGGCCAGCAGACGCAGATAGGCCAGCGCATGCTTGACCTCCTGGCGCTCGAAAAAACGCAAGCCGCCGTACACACGATACGGTACCCCGGCACTGAACAGGGCGTGTTCCAACACCCGCGATTGTGCGTTGGATCGATACAGCAATGCCATGTCGACCAGCGCCGTGCCTTCGCGCTGCAACGCCTTGACTTCCTCGACGATGAAACCGGCTTCTTCCTGATCGTTGTACGCTTCGAACACGCGGATCAGTTCGCCGCTGCCTTCTGCAGTCCACAGGTTCTTGCCAAGACGCGACTGGTTCTGCGTGATGAGCGCGTTGGCGGCGTCGAGAATATTGCCGTGGCTGCGATAGTTCTGCTCCAGCTTGATCACGTTATCGCCGGCATAATCGCGCTGAAATTCATTCATGTTGCCGGTATGCGCGCCACGGAAGGCATAGATCGACTGGTCATCGTCGCCCACCGCCATCAGCACCGATTGCGGCCCGGCGAACTGTTTCAGCCAGCGGTACTGCAGGCGGTTGGTGTCCTGAAACTCGTCCACCAGGATGTGGCGAAAACGTTCCTGATAATGCGCGCGCAGCACGTCGTTGCGCGCCAGCAGCTCGTAGGAACGCAGCAGCAGTTCCGGGAAATCGACCACGCCTTCCCGGTTGCACTGCTCGTCGTAGGCGGCGTAAAACTCCACCAGGCGCCGCGTGTAGGGGTCGAATACTTCGATCTGCTGCGGACGCAGGCCGGCTTCTTTGTTGCCGCTGATGAAGTACTGCACCTTTTTCGGCTCGAATTTTTCGGTATCCACATTCAGCGCCTTGAGCAGGCGCTTGACCGCAGAAAGTTGATCCGAGGTATCCAGAATCTGGAACAGTTGCGGCAGTCCGGCCTCGCGGTGATGGGTGCGCAGCAAACGGTTGGACAGGCCGTGAAAAGTCCCCGCCCACATGCCGCGCGTATTGATCGGCAGCATGGCAGTCAGGCGGGTCAGCATCTCTTTTGCCGCCTTGTTGGTGAAGGTCACCGCCAGGATACCCAAGGGCGAAACTTGTCCGGTCTGGATCAGCCAGGCGATGCGCGTAGTAAGCACGCGCGTCTTGCCGCTGCCGGCCCCGGCCAATATCAGCGCGGACTGGCCGGGCAGGGTCACGGCGGCAAGTTGCTCGGGGTTGAGCCCGTCAAGTAGGGAGGTCATGTTAGACTTTCAGATGGCGATTATTCCAAAAATCCGCGCGGCGCCCTATCCAATGTGCGCCGTACATACTTTTCAGATTCATTCAGTAAGCAAGGATTATATATGCCCAAGCAACTTGGCTGTTTTATAAAAGAAGCGCGCAGCCATATCAAGGAGTGGGATGCCGAATCCGCCCATGAAAATCTGCAAGCCGGCGACGTGCTGGTCGTCGATGTACGCGAAGCCGACGAATTCGGGCAAGGCCATGTGCAGGGCGCGATCAACATTCCGCGCGGCATCCTCGAAGGCGCCGCAGACCTCACCTACAAGCACCGCGACCCGCGCCTGTGCAACGCCCGCGACCAAACCATCCTGCTCTATTGCCAGTCCGGCGGACGCTCTGCAATGGCTGCCTGGGTTTTGCAACAAATGGGATTCGAGCACGTCTACAACATGGCCGGCGGACTGGAATGCTGGGAAGCCGAGGGCCTGGAACTGGAGTCATAAACATGCTGCATATTCTGTATTTTGGCCATCTAGTCGATGCACTCGGTAGCGCCTCTGAAGATTTCGAACTGCCGCCAGCCCGGACTACCGTGGCGGACCTGTGCGCTGCCCTGTCACGACGCGGCGCAGTCTGGCACAGCGCACTGATCGACAACAAATCGCTCAAAATTACCGTCAATAAACAGTTTGTCGATGCCGACAGCCTGCTCAAAGAGGGTGACGAAGTTGCCTTTGTCGCTTTCATGGTGGGCTGAACATGGGCTCAGGCATGGGCATGGCATCGGATCTGCAATGGCTGCAACTGGCGCTCACCGGACTCATGGTTGCATCGCTGCCGTTGAGTTACGCCTGGGTCAAGGGCCGCCGCAACCGCTACCGCCAGCTGGTGTGGCTGACGCTGTTCCTCACCTTCGATCTGATCCTGTTCGGCGGCTTCACCCGGCTCACCGATTCCGGACTCGGTTGCCCGGATTGGCCCGGCTGTTACGGCACCGCCAACCCCTTCCTTGCCCATGCCCACATCAATGCGGCCCAGGCGCTAATGCCAAGCGGCCCCGTCACCTGGACCAAAGCCTGGATCGAGATGATCCATCGCTACCTGGCGATGATGGTCGGGGTATTGATTATTGCGCTGATGGCGCTGGGTTGGTTCAAGCGGCGCGAACTGCACCAATCGCCGTGGGCGGCCACCGCCCTGTTTGTACTAGTGTGCGTGCAGGGTGCATTCGGCGCGTGGACCGTGACGCTTAAACTTCAACCGATTATTGTCACGCTGCACCTGCTGCTCGGGCTGACCCTCTTGGCATCGCTGGCCTGGCTAGCCGCGCGCGCACAGCCCGCAGCTTCGCTCGACCCCACGGCCAGCCGGCTCACCCCCTGGATCGCGCTCGGCATCGTCCTGCTTGCAGTGCAGATCGCCCTTGGCGGCTGGGTGAGCACCAACTACGCGGTCCTCGCCTGCACCGATTTCCCGCTATGCAACGGCCAGCTGATTCCGCCCATGGACTTCCAGCACGGCTTCACACTGTGGCGCGCACTCGGCAAAACCGCCAGCGGCGCCCTGCTCAGCCATGACGCGCTGGTCGCCATCCACTGGACGCACCGTGTCTTTGCCCTCGTCGTCATCGCCTACCTTGGCTGGCTCGGCCTGCGCGCCCGCCACAGCCTGACACTCGCCCGGCCCGCCCTCATCTTGCTGATGCTGATCGCCCTGCAATTCGCCACCGGGCTATCCAATATCCTGCTGCAATGGCCGCTCCCCATCGCCGTTGCCCACAACGGCGGTGCAGCGGCGCTGCTGGTGACGCTGGTATTCATGCTGGCGTGGAGCAGCATGGGTACAAGCCAGCGGACATCGCCGCTTTAAGTGTTACTCAATGCGACTATCGCAGATGGGTTCTAACGAAAAATCAGAAACAAAATAATAATCAGAACTAAGGTACCGAGACCAATATACATTTTTACCTTCATCTCCCTGCCCACTCTCGACGAGAGTAATTAAGCACGAGTTGAGGTTTCATTGAAACAGTCGCCCGGATTGAGGTCTGTGCGCCAGCAAACTTAGTGTGATCACGCGGCGCTGACCGGCGGCTTGGTTGATTCTAATCACGCTCATGCATGTCGACTTAGCTAAGCCTACGGATCTTTTAACGAATGC
>JBDSHM010000170.1:0-1745 GCA_039918495.1 Sulfuriferula sp.
CACCCCCATCGCAGTACCCTTGGCAGTAGTAGGGGCCAGCTTGGAGATCAGCGAAGGCAGTGTGGCTTCAAGGATATTGAACGCCACAAAATATAGGGTAAGCGCGACCACAATGCCCCAAAAATGATGCATGCTGGCGGACATTCCCAATTGAGCAGCCAGCATGGTCGCTATGGCAGCCACAAATACCTGTTTCAGTTTGCCGCGCGTCTCGCCATAAATAATGGCCGGCACCATCAGGACAAATGCCGCAACTACAACTGGCAGATAGATCTCCCATTGATGGTTAATATCCAGATTGCTGGTATTGCGCAGTGCGAAAGGCAGCACCACAAACATCGCCATTTGCGCAGCATGTAATGAAAAAATACCGAAATTGAGTCGTAGCAGCTGGACATCCTTGAGCACCCCGCCAAGTCTTGCCGTGTTGGCTTGAGCATCGGCATGGAAGCGGCTGACCAGCGGGTCCGGAACGCCCCACTTGACCACCGCCAGTGCGGTGATTGCGAGAATGCCGGTCATGGCGAATATCCCCGACATGCCGATAAACTGATACAAGGCAGGTCCCAACACCAGCGACACTGCAAAGGTCACGCCTATGGTTCCGCCGATCATGGCCATCGCCTTGGTGCGATGCTCTTCACGCGTCAAATCGGCCAATAAAGCGGTCACTGCAGCTGAAATTGCTCCGGCCCCCTGAATCACGCGGCCCAGAATAATACCCTCAATTGTGGTGGCATAGGCGGCTACAAAACTGCCGATAGCGAACAAAACAAGGCCGAAATAAATCATGCGCTTGCGCCCGAATTTATCCGAGGCAATTCCGAATGGAAGTTGCAGTACCGCTTGAGTCAATCCGTATGCACCCAACGCCAAACCGATCATAGTGTGATTCGCCCCACCGGGGAGATGTTCGGCGTAAAGTGCAAATACTGGCAAAATCAGGAACATTCCTAACATACGCAAGCCAAAGATGCTGGCAAGGCCGATACTGGCGCGTAACTCGGTGGAGGTCATTTTTTCAGATGGCTGCATGGATTTGGGCACGCTCTCAAAAGTCGGTATATTAACAGGTTAGTCTTTTCCGCTTAACCCGGAAAATGCATTTAACCACGGGATGTCCGCTCTTTTTGAGCGGTCTGCGCCCCGCTGGTTCCATTCATTCAGGAATATGCAAGCCGATGGAATACATCCGCATTCGCGGTGCCCGCACCCACAATTTGAAAGACATCAATCTCGATTTGCCTCGCAATCAACTGGTTGTCATTACCGGCTTGTCTGGTTCCGGCAAATCATCCCTGGCTTTCGACACCCTCTATGCCGAGGGGCAACGCCGTTACGTAGAATCACTGTCTGCCTATGCACGGCAGTTTTTGCAGCTGATGGAAAAGCCCGACGTGGATCTGATCGAGGGACTGTCACCCGCCATTTCCATCGAGCAAAAAGCTACCAGCCATAATCCTCGTTCTACCGTTGGCACCGTCACTGAAATTCACGACTACCTGCGTCTGTTATTCGCTCGCGTCGGCACACCGCAATGTCCGGATCACCAAATCGAACTGGCCGCACAGACTGTTTCGCAGATGGTAGATCATGTATTGGCGCTGCCGGAAGATACCAAGTTGATGATTCTTTCTCCGCTGATTGTCGGCCGCAAGGGTGAACATGTGGATCTATTCGATGAATTGCGGGCGCAAGGTTTCGTACGTACGCGTATTGACGGCAAGGTTCATGAAATGGATGCC
>JBDSHM010000171.1:0-4477 GCA_039918495.1 Sulfuriferula sp.
GCGCATTACCAATGCTCACCTGGGTAAACAAGAACTGTCCGGAAGGCCGATTATTGGCATCAAGCGGCTGGGCTTTGAGCAACAATCCAGTGGCAGCATCTGCCCACAATATATAGCCATAACGGTATTCATCCTTGGGTATCAGCATGGCCCCGACACTGTCGTGTCCGGCAACGATGGCATGGCCCAACGGCTTCAGCGTATATTGCTCGGCAATCGTCGTGACCGGTACCGGCAATAGTGCTGGAAAAAATTTATGGCGTTCGCGCTTCTCCACCTTGACCCGATCGCCGTCGGGTATGTAACAGAACACATCATCATTGACACTTACAAACGCGTGCGGCGGACCGGATAACACATCGATCTTGGCCATCTCGACACCGTTGTCAACACGATGGGAAATTTTGGAAACCTCAACCGTGGAACCATGTTGATACACGAAGGTTCCAGTGTAATTCAGCCGCTCTGCGGCAGCTGCCACCTGATTCAACCAGGTAACGAGATCACCCGGATAGACACTACACCCTGCAGCATTGGCCAACGGCATCGCCGCCAGCCACAACCACATCAACCACCATCTCATTGCGCAGGATCCGCCGGAACTTCAAATGAGGCGTCAGCCAACATGGCTCCAGGGGAAAAATCACGATGCGCCGCCATATAATCGTGCATGTCATCTTGCACTTTAGCCGAAGAATGCACCGGACTGATTGATGCCAACTGGTTTCTGGATAGTGTCTGAGTGCCGTTTTGCATCAGATTCACCGCTCCCCAAGCAACCAGCATCACCGCAGCCAGCGAGGCCGCAGCAGGCATGCCGAAACGGGACATAAGCGAACGTCGCGGCGCCAGGATCGTAGGTTCTTCAGCCAGCAACAGGCTGATCCGGGTAGCCAGATCTGATTTGAGCGGAGGGGTGCCGCGCAGGCAGTCGCCAATAACATGATAGCTCTGCCAACGCACGCACCAGTCGTCGCGATGGCTCATTGTTTCAAGAATACGCACGGTCTCCTGATGATCCAGTTCGCCATCGGCAAGCGCGGACAGTGTCGTGTCTTCAGCAAACTGACCGCCTTCATGAGTGGATATTGCAGAATTTCGCATGTCGTTACTCCTTACCATCTTGTATCTTTGCTAGTGCCCAAAATTGGGCGCAGGCGCGTTGCAATTGCCTCACGCGCACGAAAAATTCGGGATCGTACCGTACCAATCGGACAACCCATGATCTCGGCGATCTCTTCGTAACTCATCCCTTCCATCTCGCGCAGCGAAATTGCTGTGCGCAAATCTTCCGGCAAATCCGCCATTGCTGCATTTACTTCTTGGGCAACCTCTTTGGAGAGAAGTTCGTTCTCTGGCGTATTGAGATCACGCAAGCCATCGGCATCCTCAAATCCTTCAGCTTCTTCCGCATCGAACTCCGTGGTAGTAGGCGCACGCCGCCCACGCGACACCAGAAAATTTTTCGCGGTGTTGATACCGATCCGGTATAGCCACGTGTAAAAAGCCGATTCGCCGCGAAACGACGGCAACGCGCGATAGGCCTTGATAAACGCCTCTTGCGAAATATCCTCGACCTCAGCCGCATCGCGCACGAAGCGCGACAGCAGCCGCGCCAGACGCCGCTCGTATTTAATTACCAGCAAATCGAAAGCGCGCTTGTCACCGCGCTGCACCCTTTCGACTAGTAGTTGATCGACCTCGCGATCACTCATCGTGAATCTTCATCCCTGATTCCTGTTGTATAGCCGTAGTATACCTGCGGCTAAGGCAATGCTGCACCGGCATGCCTTATGTCGCCTGACAGACAGTACGATGTGCGACGAAGTTCCATGACAACTCCCGATAATGGGTATTCAGCTGCAGAACGCTCTGCTATTCTTGCCCCACTCAATCCCTTGCAGGTCATTATGGAGCGCACCGACGTACTCATCATCGGCAGTGGTCTGGCAGCACTGACTACGGCACTGCATTTGGCGCAACAGCGTCAGGTGGTGCTGCTGACAAAAAAAACCCTGCAGGATTCAGCCAGCGCCTGGGCGCAGGGCGGCATTGCCGCCGTGCTTGCCGATGACGACTCTATTGAAGCGCATATCCGCGACACCTTGATTGCAGGCGCAGGCCTATGCGATGAGGAAACGGTACGTTTCGTGGTGGAGAATGGTCATGCCGCAATCCGCTGGCTGGTGGAAATGGGCGTACCATTTACTGCGGACGCCAGCAATTCAACCGGATTTCATCTCACACAAGAAGGTGGCCACAGTACGCGTCGCATCATTCACGCCGCCGATGCCACTGGCCGCGCAGTTCAAAAAACCCTGTGCACCCAGATCCGCAACAATCCCAACATCACGCTACTCGAACACCACATCGCCATCGACTTGATCACCGGCGACAAACTCGGGCAGGATGACCACACCTGCTATGGCGTTTACGCGCTGGATAATATCAGCGGTCAGGTCAAGACCTTCGCCGCCACCCATACCGTATTGGCGACCGGCGGTGCAGGCAAGGTTTATCTGTACACCACCAACCCCGATGTGGCCACCGGCGACGGCATTGCCATGGGATGGCGTGCGGGCTGCCGGGTGGCGAATATGGAATTCATCCAGTTTCATCCCACCTGTCTCTATCATCCGCATGCAAAATCCTTCTTGATTACCGAGGCGGTGCGCGGCGAAGGCGGACAGCTCAAACTGCATGACGGCACACGCTTCATGGCCGCCCATGATCCACGCGCCGAGCTGGCCCCGCGCGATATCGTGGCACGGGCAATCGACTTTGAGATGAAAAAACGCGGCCTCGACAGTGTCTATCTGGACATTACGCATAAACCGGCAGAATTCATTCTTGAGCATTTTCCGACCATTTACGAGCGTTGCCGTGCCCTGGGTATCGATATCACTCGCGGACCGATTCCGGTGGTGCCAGCGGCACATTACACCTGCGGCGGCATCGTCACCGATCTGGCAGCGCGAACCGATCTCACTGGGCTTTATGCGGTAGGCGAGGTCGCCTGCACTGGTTTACATGGCGCCAACCGGCTGGCCAGTAACTCGCTGCTTGAATGCCTGGTATTCGGTCACGCTGCCGCCAACGATATTCTGGCGAGTGCAGGCGCACCACAGTACGACTTCCCCGAATGGGACGAAAGCCGGGTCACCGATGCAGATGAAGAAATCGTCCTGTCACATAACTGGGATGAATTGCGCCGTTTCATGTGGGACTATGTCGGCATCGTACGCACCAACAAACGCTTGGCCCGAGCCGCCAACCGAATCCGGCTGCTCAATGAAGAAATCAGCGAGTACTATCGCAATTTCCGCGTCAGCAATGATCTGATCGAATTGCGCAATCTGGTGCTGACTGCAGATTTGATCGTACGTTCAGCACAGCTTCGGCGCGAATCGCGGGGGCTGCACTTCAGCCGTGATTACCCGGACATGCTACCCATCACCGGCAACACGGTTCTGAATCCCAAGCCAGGACGGATTTGCCCGGGCGCGTGCGACGCGAATTTCTGAGCAACAGGCAGGATGCCCGGACCGCACTAGGGCACACTCCCATTCATACCCCATTTCAGACTCACGCGCAGACGACGGAAATCATCCTCGGACAAACTATCCGCCAGTAACGTCACCACACAGATCCCGCCATTCTCAAGACGCAGACGGATGACCGTCAGCAGCGGCGTCACGAAAGCATCCAGCAGTTGCGCCGTCTGCCAGACTTCCGCGCGGCATAAACGAAAGCTGTTATCAGCATCCAGTTCCAATCCGCTAAGTCGTCTGTACAAGCGCTGCATCACATTAAATACAAGACTGGCCAGAAGTATCAAACTCAGCAGGATGCGTATCCCGGCTTGCGGAAATGCCCACCAGGCAGCCCATCCTGCTACGCCATGCATGACGATCAGTATCGCCATCAGGTGGCGCGATAAATGTACATTAATGCGTAAAGGCGGCAAGTTCATGGCGATGATTGTAGAATAAGCGCATTCGGATTCCCATTTCATTGCACACCATGGCTCAAAATATCCTCGACACCCTGCAAACCGGCGCCGTTTTCGCCGACCTCGCACCGCTCGGCTTGATCGCCTTCAGCGGCGAGGACACCACCACTTACCTGCAAGGCCAACTCACCAACGACGTGCGCAAACTCGCCGCAGACGCAGCCCAGTACAGCGGCTTCTGTTCGCCCAAGGGACGGCTTTTAGCCAGTTTCCTGTTGTGGAACCAGGATGGGGCGACCTACATGCAGCTCGCTGGTGACTTGCAGGAGACCATTCAGAAACGCCTGTCCATGTTCATCCTGCGCTCCAAGGTCAAAGCCCGTGATGCCCGCCCCGAAGTCATCCGCATCGGGATCGCAGGTAAACATGCCGCACACTTGATCGAATCGACGCTAGGGGCACTACCATCAGCGGATATGAGCGTGGTGCACACACCGGCAGGCAGTGTTATCCGTCTGACTGCCG
>JBDSHM010000172.1:0-1635 GCA_039918495.1 Sulfuriferula sp.
ACTCGATGAACCCACCAACCATCTCGATATGGAAATGCGTCACGCACTCAATCTTGCGTTGCAGGAATTTGATGGCGGCGTGGTGCTGGTATCTCATGACCGCTCTCTGCTGCGCGCCACCTGTGACCGCTTTCTGCTGGTCGCCGACGGCAGTGCGCCTGCATTCGACGGCGATCTGGATGACTACCGTGATTGGCTTAATCAACAACGCATTTTGCAATTGGCTGCGAGTGCCAATCCTGACAAGGTCATACGTCGCGAACAGCGTGCCGCCAGCCAGGCAGATCGTCAGGTAACGTTAGCCAAGCGCCGCCCGCTCGTCAAAGAGTTGGCACAACTGGAACAGAAACTTGCAGTCTGGCAAAATGAAAAAAACGGGCTGAATGAGCGTCTTGCAGACACCGCATTATACGAAGCCGCTCAGCGCGACACCCTGCAGAGCCTGCTCAAACATCAGGGGACTTTACTGCAAACCATCGAAAACGCGGAAGAGCGCTGGCTGGAATTACAAGAGGCGCTGGAACAATTGCCCGACGAATAGTTTGTTCCGCGTATGCGCCGCTGCACCCCGGAAACCGCGCACTTATTTTCCATATTTCTCGATCAACCCTGTTGCCAGAAAAATTTCGCGCAAAAAACACAGCAGCCCCGTTATGAGCGCCAGCATCGCCAATATGAACAATATCGAGATCGCATTGGATGGATCGATATTCAATTCCGACCCCACAAAAAGAGCAGCGATGACGATGCAAATCAATAATGCAGATACGGTACACAGACTGATTGCCCAATGAATCCAGCGCGCCCGGCTCAATAAGCGCGCCATTTCCTGTTGATACGCAATCCGCTCATCGTCCTGCGTATTGTTTAAGGTACGGAAACGGTCGACGACGCGTGCTAAACGGTTGGTCAGAACCGATAGCATTGCCCCAATGCCGGTCAACAGAAAAACCGGTCCGACAGACAGTTGAATTACATGGGCTACGGTTGTAATACTAGTGGCAGTTTGCATAGGAATAACTCATTTTCAGCGCGACTATCAAAGACCAACGAGACTCAACGGATAACGAATCACATTTGCTAATGTATGGCGCAAATATAAAGGCTAGCATTCTCGATGGGATTTCCGTTCAAAACTACTTCACACCCGCTTTTCAACAATTTCACTGCTGGGCTGAAGAATCAGGAAAATCCCACCCAATACCAGTAAGCCGCCTGGAATAAACGTAGGTGAGAGTCTTTCATCCAGTATCAGAAACGCAAATATACCGGCGAACAACGGAATAAACAGTGAAATCGTCGTTGTAACCCCTGCCGGCAATCGCTTGGATGCAAAGGCATAGCCTATGCTAGACACCGCCGTGCAAAGTACACCGAGTCCAAGAAATATCCAAACTGATCGACTATTCAGGGTCTCCAACCCCACAGGAGCCGGCATCAAGCCAACCATCAACAACAGGGTGGTACTCCCCACCGCAAAGGTCAGCACAGACACGCCGATAATATCCGGTGCGCTGTCGCGCTCTGCAAGAATTCGGTACAAATAAGCATAGAGCGCTGTCAATCCCGCTGCACTCATTGCAAGCAGGCTTCCCAAAAGATGTCGTATTGGTACGCCACCTGCAAACGACATCT
>JBDSHM010000173.1:0-5064 GCA_039918495.1 Sulfuriferula sp.
TGACGTATACGCCTGGTGCAAACATCAGCTACAACGGCTGGACTGTCCAGATCGCAGGTGCGCCTGCCAGTGGCGACAGCTTTGCTGTCTCCCCGAATACGGGTTCAGGAACAATCAGCGCACCCACAGTAAATACCCCTCCACCCCCCAACGCCAATTTACAACAGCCTGTCACCATTACCTTTACTTCGCCGACGACATTCGATGTGAGCGGAACGGGCACCGGGAATCCTACCGGCGTGACGTATACGCCTGGTGCAAACATCAATTACAACGGCTGGACAGCACAGATCACGGGTACGCCGGCCAGTGGTGACAGTTTCGCCGTGTCATCCAATATTGGCGGAGTAGGCGATAGCCGTAATGCATTGCTGCTCGGCGCCTTGCAAACCAGCAATACGCTGGCTGGAGGCACGACGACTTATCAGGGTGCTTATTCGCAATTAGTGAGTAGTGTGGGTAATAAAACCAACGAGCTCAATGTGTCGAGTTCCGCATCAAATAATCTGTTGACTGGTCTGGTGCAGGCGCAACAGTCAGAGTCAGGTGTCAATCTGGACGAGGAGGGGAGCAATTTGCTGCGCTATCAGCAGGCTTATCAGGCCGCTGGTAAAGTCATGCAGATTGCCAGTCAGTTGTTCAGTACCCTGCTCACATTGGGAAATTAAGGGGACCGGCCATGCGTATCAGTACAAGCATGCTTTTTCAGCAGAGCGCAGCCAAGATTAGCGATCTGCAGAGCAATCTGGTGAAGACCCAGCAACAATTGTCCACCGGCCGCCGCATATTGACGCCTGCGGATGATCCGGTTGCTGCTGCTCGAGCGCTGGACGTTACCCAGTCACAATCGGTCAATGCTCAGTATGCGACTAACCGCCAGACAGCAGTCAGTTCACTCACAACAGTAGACGGTGTGTTGGCAAGCGTTACTTCTACACTGCAGGATGTCAAAACCCAGACCGTCTATGCAGGCAATGGCACATTATCAAACTCGGATCGCAGTAATCTGGCCATTCAGCTGAGTAGTGATCTGGATCAGTTGCTGGCGCTTGCCAATAGCACGGATGGCATTGGCAATTATCTGTTTTCAGGCTATCAGACCGGAACCCAGCCTTTCGTCAAAACTGCGACGGGTGCTCAATATAATGGAGACCAGGGGCAACGGCAGATTCAAGTGGATTCCTCACGTCAGATGGCAGTGAGCGATTCCGGACAAGCCATATTTCAGGGCAACAACCAGGATGTGTTCAAGACGCTGACAGACCTGATCACTTTATTGCAGACACCTGTTACCACCCCGGCCCAAAATGCTGCGTTGACAGCGGGGTTGTCGACTGCCAATGGCAATATTGATCAATCGCTCAATAACGTACTGACAACGAGAGCTTCAGTCGGATCACGTCTCAGAGAGCTGGATTCGCTGAACAGCTCGGGTTCAGCCCGTGATATCCAGTACAGCCAGACACTGTCGCAACTCCAGGATGTTGATTATGCCAAGGCGATCAGCCAACTAACCCAGCAACAAATGACGCTACAGGCTGCACAGCAGTCTTTTGTAAAAATCGCAGGCTTGTCGTTGTTCAATTACCTGTGAGCGCAATCATGGCAACGAATGTAAAAATGGGTTCGCAGGTCAAGAGCCTGCTCTCCGGTGTGTCGGACCATGGAGACAGGCATTTGATCGAAGTTGAAACCGATCTCGTGCAAATGAATATTTTGCTGGGCGAAGCCATTAAAAAGCTGGGTTCGAGTTTCATGGCGATTCATGGTGCGCTCAGTATCCAGCAGGAGACGGTAAACCTGTTGCTATCCGGCGGGACGCCTGCACCAGAATGCATTGCGAAGCTGGAAGCCATACAGGGTGAGATCGGTCAGCATGTGAATGCTGTGGTCACCGGCTTGCAGTTTCAGGATATGACCAGCCAGCTGATAGGCAGAATGGTGAAACATCTTTCCGGGTTGCGTGATGTGTTCGGCGCACTTGATACAGGCAGCACCAATGTATTGCCTGAAAGTAATCACGAAGACATCGTTACTTTGTTGAATAGCCTCAATCAGATGCTTGCCGAACGTAGCGTGGAGCTTGAAGGGGCATTACGCAGAGCGGTTAATCAGCGGCATATGGAAAGCGGAGATATTGAACTGTTTTAACCAATGGCATGAAGCGATACGAATGGGTAGTCAGCCCGGAAATGAAAATAGTTAGGAATAGAAATGGCCAAGACGATATTAGCAGTAGATGACTCCGGTTCACTACGCCAGATGGTGGCATTCAGCCTGAAAGCTGCTGGATACAATGTGATCGAAGCGGTGGATGGGCAGGATGGCCTGGATAAGGCGAAGAAGCAGACCGTTGATCTGGTTCTGACGGATCAGAACATGCCGCGCATGGATGGCATCAGCCTGATCAAGGCATTGCGCGGGATGTCGAGCTATCAACGTGTGCCGATTCTGATGCTGACGACTGAATCAGGCGACGATATGAAAGCTCTGGGTAAGGCCGCTGGCGCCAATGGATGGCTGGTCAAGCCATTTGATCCGCAGCGACTGACCGAAGTCGTGAAAAAAGTAATCGGCTGAAACCACAAAAAACGAAATGAAAAATGACGGAGGCCAACAATGACTGTTGATATGAGCCAGTTCTACCAGGTGTTCTTTGATGAGGCAGAAGAGCTGCTCGCCGAAAAAGAGAAGCTGCTGCTGGCTGTGGATGTTTCAGCCCCCGATTCAGAGGACTTGAATGCGATATTTCGCGCAGCGCACTCGATCAAGGGTGGCGCAGCTACATTCGGTTTCACTGATATTACTGAAGTGACGCACATGCTGGAATCCTTGCTCGACAGAATTCGCAAGGGTGAGATGGCATTAACGGCTGAGCACGTGGATGCATTTTTGGCGGCGAAGGATATCCTGAAAATGCAAATGGATGGGCACCGGCATGGCGCCAGCGTCGATAAGGATGCCGTGAGCAGTGTCTGTCTGCGGTTGCAAGCGTTGTCGCAGGATTCATCCGCGCCAGCGAAGAGTGTTGAGGAACAACCGGTTTCTGGAGCCGTACCTGAACAACCTAAAACGGCTGTGACAGGCCGCAGTTTCCGTATTGAATTGCCGGAAGTGCCGCAAAAGGATGTAGATGCGCTTGCCGCAGAATTGGGTTTGCTGGGCACCATCAATCAGGCTGTGCTGGATAATAAGCGTAGCGTTTTTTCTCTGATGACCAGTGAGAAACTGGACGATATTATCGCCATCTGTTCATTTGTTCTGGATCCGGACGACCTTAAAATCACCGAGGAAACGGCAGCCGCTCCTGTTCAACCGGAGCTTGTCGGCAACGTTTCGGAATTGGCTCAGGAATCGGAACCCGGCTATGGCTTTTTCGAGCCGCTGAAATCAGTGATCGAGAAAAAAGATACGTCAGCCGCTGAGCAAGCTATTGCGCCCGGAGTTCAGGCGGGACAGCCGGGCACAGAGGCCCCCGTTTCCGTTGAAGGCAAACCGTTTGGTCGACGCGCCGCTGACAAACAACCCACAACCCAGGAATCGTCATCAATCCGCGTCGGGATAGAGAAGGTGGATCAGCTCATCAATCTGGTGGGCGAGCTGGTCATTACCCAGGCAATGATCGAACAGCGTACCGGTTCTCTCGACCCGATTCTGCATGAGCGGCTACTGAATAGCGTGGGCCAGCTGACCCGGAATACGCGCGACCTGCAGGAAGCGGTGATGTCCATACGCATGATGCCGATGGATTATGTGTTCTCGCGTTTCCCGCGCATGGTGCGCGATCTGGCAGCCAAGCTGGGTAAAAAAGTTGAATTCATTACGCGGGGCGCCGCCACCGAGCTCGACAAGGGACTGATCGAGCGCATCGTCGATCCGCTCACACATTTGGTGCGCAACAGTGTTGATCACGGCATTGAAATGCCCGAGGTACGCCGGGCTACCGGCAAGGAAGAAGCCGGAAAACTGATACTTGCCGCTGCGCATCAAGGCGGCAACATTGTGATTGAAGTGAGTGACGACGGCGGCGGCCTGAATCGGGACAGGATACTTGCCAAAGCCAAGCAGCAAGGATTGCCTGTTTCAGACACCATGCCGGACTCGGAAGTATGGCAGCTTATTTTCGCACCGGGGTTTTCCACCGCCGAGGCCGTGACAGACGTTTCCGGACGCGGGGTAGGAATGGATGTAGTCAAACGCAATATTATGGCCATGGGCGGTACTGTGGAAATCCGTTCCGCCAAAGGTTATGGCACCACCATCGCCATTTCCCTTCCACTTACGCTGGCGATCCTGGATGGCATGTCCGTCAAGATAGGCGAAGAAGTTTATATTCTGCCGCTGGGCTATGTGATCGAATCGTTGCAGCCAGCTGTCGCTGATGTCAAGGAAATTGCTGGTCAGGGCCAAGTAGTCAAAGTTCGCGAGGAGTATTTGCCGCTGATCCCGTTGCACAAGATTTTTGATATTGAACCGCGCTTCACCGAGCCCTCGCAGGGCATTGTCGTGATCCTGGAAAGCGATGGAAAAAAAGCCGCGCTTCTGGTGGATAGCCTGGTCGGACAGCAGCAGGTGGTCGTGAAGAATCTCGAATCGAATTTCCGCAAAGTAGCAGGTATATCAGGCGCCACGATATTGGGCGATGGTGGCGTTTCCCTGATTCTCGATGTCGCTGCGTTATTGCGTTCAAGTCGTCAACTTAACGCCGCTCCAATTTTCTCCTGATAAGGACACGGATCATGTCACAAAATTCACCTTCACAAACCAACGCTGCCTTGCATGAGGCCCATTCCGGTGAGACGTCCGGGAACGAATTTCTCGCGTTTACCTTAGGCAAGGAAGAATACGGCATCGATATTCTCAAGGTGCAGGAAATTCGCGGTTATGAGCCGGTTACGCGTATCGCGAATTCGCCTGATTTCATCAAGGGAGTGGTCAATTTGCGCGGAATAATTGTGCCGATCGTGGACATGCGCATCAAATTCAATCTTGGCGAACCGGTCTATGACCAGTTTACCGTGGTGATCATTCTTAATATCGCAGGCCGGATCATGGGAATGGTGG
>JBDSHM010000174.1:0-4718 GCA_039918495.1 Sulfuriferula sp.
ACAAAATGAACTTGAAAAAACTCAATGTTTTTGGCAAAGGCATGATCGCCGCCAGCACGCTTCTGGTGGCGTTGACCGCGCATGCGGGTGGTCAGATTTACGAGCCCATGTCAGCCAGCGTACGTGCCGCGCTCGGCAAATCCGTTGCGGATACGCCCGTCACCAATGTCAGTTTTCTCGACAACCCGCATGGTCAGGCCTGGCTTGCTGAAATGTCGCAACGCCTCAGCAAACGCATGCCCGACCCTGAGCGCCGCATAGATTTCCTGAATACCGTTTATTACGAAGCTATCCGAGCCGGACTGGACCCTGAAATGGTACTGGGACTAATTGAAGTGGAATCCGGCTTCAAGAAATATGCCATTTCCAGCGTGTCTGCGCGGGGTTACATGCAGGTTATGCCATTTTGGGTAAAAAGCATCGGCACACCCAATCAGGATCTGTTCCAATTACGCACCAATCTGCGCTATGGTTGCAATATCCTGCGGCTCTACGTGGATATCGAAAAAGGCAATCTCTACCGTGCCTTGGGTCGATACAACGGCAGTCTAGGCAAGCCGGGGTATCCTGCGATGGTGTTATCAGCCTGGAAAAAACACTGGTCCTTCCGCCCTCTCACCAAAACTGCCGAAAATACGGTTCCCCCGAATAGCTAAGCATCAACGTTTTTCCAGCACAATCAGCGTCGGCGGCTGTAGCGTCGTTGCCACATACATGCCCGGCTCAACCAGACGCGCCTTCACCACACCATCAAACGGTGCACGCAATACCGTGTATTGCTGATTTTTTCGCGCAATGATCAGGCGCGCCTGCGCCTCTTTTGAAACCGCATCCGCTTGAGCGCTGCGCAACTTGGCTGCATCCATCTCGGTGGTTGAGCTTACGGCGCGGCTATACAATTCTTTGGCGCGGGTCAGATTCCGCCCCGCATCCAGTTCTTCTTCCTTGGCGCGTGCAGCCCCAGCCTCCGCTTCCATGACGCGTGCCTGATAGATGGCATCATCCAGCGCCAATAGCGGCTGACCTTTTTTCACCTGCTGTCCTACATGGACAAATACGCTTTTGACCACGCCAGACACAGGCGTGGTCAATGGAACACTTTGGATTCGGGTCGCCTCGCCAGCAGCCAGCACAGACATGCTGCCGAATAAAAACACCAGTGCCCACAAAGCTTTCATGACGATTATCCTTTTGGTTGTTTATCAGTTAGCGCCACAATGTCAGCCAGCGGTTTGCCCGCCAATGCCTGCAAACGGGCCACCGTCAGCGCAAGCCGAAATTCAACACGGCGTGCCCTTAGTGCCGCAGCCAGTGTCTGTGCCATACCGTCACCCAGATCCGTTTTGAGTTCCAGCTCGTAATCTGCACGACTGCGATCAAGTGCTATATCCCTGTATTTGATTTGTTCCTGTGCTGCCGGGCGGCTACTCTCACGCAATTGCTGAATTTCGAGCAGGGTTTCCAGCAGGCTTTGTGCGATCTGCATATGGAGTTTGTCAGCATCCGCCTGCAGTTTCTGAAACTGCGCCTGTTCGCGCGCGACACGCGCATCGACGCGCCCACCCTGATAAAGCGGCCAGGTCAGAATCACTCCTGCGCTGAGGCTATCACGCGTAATCGAGGTACGACTGTAGTCGGCCGCTGCGATTTCTGCATCCAGGCTTGGGGAATTTTCATGGCGCAGGCCAGCAAGGCGTTGTTGTGCCGCAGCGAGCAATTGCAACTGGGCACGCATCAAGCGGTTATGGTCAAGCACCCAGGGCAATAGCTTTTCATATTCGGGCAGCTTGACATTGTTATCAGGCAGCTTAGGATCTTCAAGATTCGAGGCCAATTCACCGGGGCGGTTGAGTGCATCTGCAAGCAATGCGCGGGTGATGCGTTGCTGTGTCTGACTGGCATTGCGCTTTTCCCGCAAATCTTGATAGCGTGCTTCCAGAATGGCAAAATCGGGGCGTGACATTTGACCTACCTGAACCCGGTCGCGCGCATGATCCATGGACACATAAGCAACTGTCATGAATTCGTTATCGGCTGCATATTGGTCATCCGCAAGCAACACATCAAAATAGCGTGTCATGATCTTTAAACGGCGCTGATCACGCGTATCAAGGAGTGCATCTTCACGCGCGCTCATCTCGTCGCGAGCCGCGCTGATGGCATATTCGCTGCGCGAAAAATCGTACAGATTTTTACGGGCTACGATACGGGCACTATTGTCGGCGCTCCAGGCATCCGCTCCAACAGTCTGACGCCCTTGACGCACTATGCCTTCGAAACTGACCGTCAGATCGCGACGCGCGGCCGCTGCCTGCTGATCAGCCCTTGCAATAGCCAGATCTGCTTCGGCATTACGGATATCAGGATGGGGCGCATCGACAGTGGCAAGGGCCTCGGCCAAAGTCAGCGCATGAGCAGATGCTGACAGCATAATCGCGCCTGCCAGCGCGATGGCTGACAAAAAACAACGCGGGTAAATCATTTCTGCGCTTGCATCTTGTAAGCTGCAAACGGCTTATCCTTATAGACGCCATCCACCACATAACGCCCCAGCATCAGAAATTCATCCGCATCCCGGGTGACGCCGATGTAACGAGTAACCATGTCACCTTTGGTATCGAAAAACAGGAAAGTGGGTGTGGCACGCGCACGGTTTTTAAGTGCAAAATCTTTCTCGGTCGTATCGGTGCCCTTGAAATCGACCATGGGGGTGTCACCTTTCACATCCATTTCGAATACCAGAAAATGTTTGCGATAGTAATCCTGTACGCTGGACTGATTCAGAACGGTTGTTTTCATGCGCTCGCAAAAAGGGCAGCCTTCCTGGACAAACATGATCAGCACGCCCGTCTTGTTTTCCTTTCGGGCGGTTTGCAACTCACTCTTGAAATCTCCCAGCTTGGGCTGGAAAAAATAAGTCTGTACATCGCGCACCTCACCGAGTGCCGTGGTCGCGAACATCAGCAATGCGATACCTAAAACGCGGAACATTTTGCTATCTCCTTCATCCCCCGCATTCTGCAGGTGGTTATTTTTGTGTGGCGGTTTTGCTATTAATATAATGTTCGACAGCCTGCTGAGTGATGCCTCCCACCTGATAGGCAACGAGTTTGCCTGCCGGGTTGAACACATAGGTGGTTGGTAACCCTTGAAGAGGACCAAACTGTGCAGCAATCTTAGAGCTTCCCAGTACGATTGGATAGCTGATAAACATACTATCGGCAAAATCCAGCACTTGTTTAGGATTCTGGTATTCCATGGCAATACCGATCACTTCCAGCTTGGTGTTTTTATACTTGTCATGCAATGCATTCAATGCAGGTATCTCTTCAAGGCAAGGCGGGCACCAGGTCGCCCAGAAATTCACCAGCACCCATTTCCCTTTGTAGCTATCCAGAGTATGCACTACGCCTTTGCTGTCTGTAAGGCTGAATGCGGAGGCTGCGTGGGTGACGATCAGCATGCCCAGCAACAGCAAAATTCGTTTCAACATCCATAAACTCCTATAATCGTACGATTGTTTAAATTGTCCGCCATTAAACCATGACTGATTACCGCATTGAACAAGACTCTCTCGGAAAATTCAAAGTTCCTGCCAACGCCTGGTATGGCATCCAGACTGCTCGCGCAGTAGAAAATTTTCCCATTTCCGGGCGCATGCCGGACACCGACTTCATACGCGCTCATGTGCAAATCAAACTGGCCGCTGCACGCGCCAATTGCCAGCCGGATTGGCTCACTTCTACCCAACGCGATGCCATCGTCGGCGCATGCGACCGTATCCTCGCTGGCGAATTTCTGGATCATTTTGTGGTGGACCGGTTTCAGGCCGGGGCCGGTACCAGCCATAACATGAATAGCAATGAAGTAATCGCCAACCTAGCCAACGAAACCCTGGGTAGTCAAAAAGGCCAGTATGCGCCCATCCATCCCAACGACCATGTCAACATGGGACAGAGCACTAACGACACTATTCCTACAGCGATCCGCCTGGCATTACTGGCCAAATTGCCACGCTTGCTGGCCGCTACCGAAGCCATGGCTGCCACATTTGAAACCATTGCGGCGCGTGAGCATGACACAGTCAAGAGCGGCCGCACACATTTGCAGGATGCTGTACCGACCACGATTGGCCGCGAGTTTGCAGCCTATGCCTGGACCCTGCGCCGCGCGGGCATAAACCTCGCCGCTGTGCGCCCACTGCTTTGTCAGACCGGATTGGGCGGATCAGCCGCAGGCACGGGGCTCAATACTTCACCCGAATATGCCGGTCGCGTTGCTGCCGAGCTCGCTGAACTGACTGGCGAAGCCATCGGTACAGGCGACTTGGCCGCCCAGATGCAATCCATGTTCGACATGCAAACTCTTTCAGCAGCCATACGCGGGTTAACCCTGGAACTCACCCGCATCGCCAACGATCTGCGCCTGCTGGCTTCTGGACCCCGTACCGGACTCGGCGAAATTTCACTCCCGCCGGTGCAGCCAGGCTCATCCATCATGCCCGGCAAGGTGAATCCGGTCATGTTCGAAATGTTGAATCAGGTGTGCTATCAGGTATTGGGGCAGGATGCCGCTGTCGCCTACATGACCCAAGCCGGCCAACTGGAGCTGAATGTGATGATGCCAGCTCTCGGCTCGGCCCTGTTTGACGCGATGGACTGGCTGACCAACGCAATCAATGCCACCACCGAGAAGAATCTCAAGGGGCTTGTCGTCAA